>DOEU01000063.1:0-12502 GCA_003532555.1 Verrucomicrobiota bacterium
ATATAATCAACAATATAAAAAAGCATACATAGAACAATGGAATGATATTCAACTTACGTTTGAGGCTTGCTTACGTAAAAAAGATCCAAAGCGACATAATATTGTCCAGTGCTTTAATGATGAAATCGTAAGCATCGATCACTATCATAATCAGCTTTTTTATACCGAGCGTTGGGAGCTATTTAAAATAAGTTATGAAGAGAGTAATAGGGATATTAATCAAATACATATGATTCCGATTTCAAAAAAAGAAAAAGAAAAAGCCATCTCAACAAAACAACAAAAACAAATACGATGGGTTCAATATTGGCGCGAACACCAACAGACTCCCCTGGCCGACTATGCTCAAATGACTAAAAAAGAGTGGTTAGAGTCAGAAGGTATATCTGAAATTGATTTCATCACTGCTGAAATACTTGTAAGGCGACTAGAGCTTAGTAAGTAATTTTAGATCAAAAACACGTATTAATAAGGAAAAGTAATAATATGTTTTCTTATTGCAATATTAGTTGCATTAAAGATATCACTCATTAATATATGCACCCTTATGGAGCATATTTATGACTACTTTAGATAAAAAATTACCTGTTACCGTTCTTTCTGGATTTCTTGGATCTGGTAAAACCACCTTACTCAATCACATTCTTAATAATCGTGAAGGACGACGTGTTGCCGTCATTGTTAATGATATGAGTGAAGTGAATATTGATGCCAACTTAGTCAAAGACGGGGGAGCTGAACTTTCTCGTACAGAAGAAAAATTAGTAGAGATGTCTAATGGTTGTATATGCTGTACATTACGCGACGATCTTCTTGAGGAAGTTTCACGATTAGCATCTGAAGGTCGGTTCGATTATCTTATTATCGAATCAACTGGTGTTTCAGAACCCCTTCCTGTTGCACAAACCTTTACATTTGCTGACGAATTAGGACAGAGTCTAAGTGAAATTACCCGCCTGGACACTATGGTAACTGTGGTAGATGCCGCACATTTCTTAGAACAATACAGAGAAGCTGAAAGTCTGAAGGAAAGAGGAGAAGCAATCAGCGAAGAAGACGAGCGAACCGTTGCGGATCTTTTCGTGGATCAGGTAGAGTTTGCCGATGTAATCCTCATTAATAAAATAGATTTGGTATCAGAAGAAGATAGAAGAGACCTTATTGGAACCGTAAAAGCACTCAATCCCAATGCTAAGTTAATTGAAACAGAAAGAAGCCAGGTTCCGCTTGATTCTGTTCTAGATACTAAACGATTTGATATGGAAAAAGCTCAAGCCTCAGCTCGATGGATCCAAGAATTAAAAGAAGAACATACCCCTGAGACAGATGAATATGGCATCTCTAGTTTTGTCTTTCGTGCGCGGCGTCCGTTCCATCCAGCTAGGTTCTGGGATTTTATTCATACAGAGTGGGAAGGACTTCTTCGCTCAAAAGGATATTTTTGGTTAGCAAGCAGATATGATATTGCTGCTACATGGAGTCAAGCCGGTGGAAGTGCAGAATTTCGACCTGCGGGTTATTGGTGGGGTGCAGTACCATCATCTCAATGGCCAGATGATGATGAAATGTGGAATGCCATATCAAGAGAATGGGAAGAACCGCATGGAGATCGCCGGCAAGAACTAGTTTATATTGGACAAAATTTGCCAAAAGAAGAAATGCTTCTCTCTTTAAATGCCTGTCTATTGACAGATGTGGAATTTGAAGAAAGTAGAGTTGTCTGGGCGACATTACCTGACCCCTTCCCCAGCTGGATCGATGCATCAATCGGAGAAGCCGAATAAAATTAAAAAGACTATTATAGTTTCCTATTTTCCTGACTCGCGGGAGTAGTTATTCGGTTTAATTGCATCTCAACCCAAAAGCTTGAAAAACATTTTGATAAAACCCCCTCAACAGGAGCTGTTGAGAACGGGTAGGCAGCGGCGGCAAGCGGAATATGCAAGGCACCACAATAAAGTCCGCTCGTAGCATCTAATCCAATCCATCCCATTCCCGTTAAATAGACTTCGCACCAAGCATGGAGATCGACTTCTTCTCGTTCTCCGGTCTCGTCTGATACACCGCGAATCGCATAGCCCGAAACAAATCGTGCTGCCATTCCCAGCTTGCGGAATATATTAACCAGAAGCCAAGCTACATCCCGACAACATCCTGTCTTCTGTCGCAAGGTCTCTTCTGGACTATAAATACCCGGTTCAAATCGTTTATTATATGTAATATCCTGAAAGATTGTTTTATTGATTCGATCCATGAGCTCCAGGGTTGAAATTTCATAGACTCTTAACTGATCACAATAAGCCTCAAATAGAGGGGTTGGCTCGGGTGCGCCCAGAAAAGGATGGATTTTTTTTCGTTCCTCATAAGAGTAAAAATAGGGGTAGGTAACACAATTACCCTCCAGATAGGCCGCTTCCGGCTCAAGCTCTTGGAGTCGAATTAAAAAATCCACTTCGATGTGTAGCTCTGTGGTCGGCTTATCAAATGAAGCGCTAGCCACTTGGTTTCCGTATACATCCACATACCAATCAATCGATTCAGGCTCGGGAACTATCTTTAACGCATACGATTCTAGTTTAGCAGGATCATATCCATTTGGTTTCAACCGAATACATTGAGTCCCTAATGTGGCGGCTCGATCATAAGTATAATGTGTAGCATGCTTGATTTGAATCAGTTCGGTCATTAGTCGATACTATGTAAAAGAGGATGTTCTTACATCACAAAAAGAGGTATATATACTCAAGTTAATCGCGTTCATCTTAATCTGCAACTTATCAATAAACTCATGCAATCCGGTTTCTATAATATCAGCTGATTTGACCTCTACCAACTCGGAACACAACTGATCGAGTTCTAGATACGGCTGGGATATAGTCGTCCCCGTAATTTCTAATACGCAGCGTTTTGCCGAGCTCAAACAGAAAAAGATAGCTCGAGGAAAGCGAGAATCATGGATAATCATTTCAATAACATGTTCCGCATCAATAATACTATACCGCCGGTAATAGGTTTCACGGGCATCAATCGATTGTAATAGAGCACTCCATTGAACATCTTCAACGCTGGTTCCCACGTCAACAACATCTGGTAGAAGATAAAAATAGTTTACGTTTAATAGCCGTGAGGTCTTATCCGCCCGCTCCAAGTATTCACCCAACCGCCAAAAATTGTAGCCAATTCCCCGCTCCATATTTTTAGACATAATCCCTGTAATCAGCATGTCTGCCTTTTTGATCTGCTCACAAAGACTAAAAATAACATGGTGCGGTGGTACTGCATGATGCGTAACTTCAGGAATCAGTTGGCTGACATTGCTAATCTGCTGAAAAACCTCAATCGAAAGCACCTCGCGCAATGTCGAAGCAATCATTCGCGCTCGATGTAAACAACTTCGAATAGAATTGGGAGATTCCTCATTGTAGATCAACCAATGCAAAACATGGTCTCGAGATGGCTCATCATAATAAGCTGAAAATGCATCCATATCCTCATTGATCTCAATTAACGGAGTCCATTGCTCCCGATTATCAATTTGAAAATCGAGATTCAAATAACAGCTCGCCTCAACAAACCGAGCCGTGTTGGAAGCACGCTCAATATTCCGACTGAGCCAATAGATATTGTCAGCAACGCGACCTAACATGAAAAAGACTCCAATCTGCTCGGCAGATCCGTAATCCATGTATCCTTAGTTCCGCCTCCTTGTGAGGAGTTAACGACCAGCGAGCCCGGCTTTAAAGCAACGCGTGTAAGACCACCAGGCATCACATGGCAATTCGATCCGCTATAAAGAATGAAGGGCCGCAGATCCACATGCCGACCCTCAAAATGATCCTGCTGGAGAACTGGAACGCGCGAAAAATTTAAGGTGGGTTGCGATATATAATTTCGCGGATTTTTCACTAACTGCGTCCTAAATTGATCTAATTCAGACGAACTGGCTTGCGGACCAATTAATATTCCATACCCTCCGCATTCACTTGCTGGCTTTACAACAAGTTCGCTTAAATTCTCCAATGTGTATTTAAGGTCATCCGGCCGCCAACATAAGCGGGTGGGCACATTCTTTAACAGCGCCTCCTCCCCTGTGTAGTAGCGCACGATTTCAGGCATATAGGCATAGATCACTTTGTCATCTGCCACCCCAGTTCCAGGGGCATTCGCAATCATAATATGCCCTTCACGATAGGCTCGCATCAATCCACCACATCCCAGAACAGATTTTTCATTAAAAACTTCAGGGTCTAAAAAAGTATCGTCAATGCGCCGATAGATCACATCAATCCGCTTTAATCCATCCACAGTTCGCGCACAAATATACTTTCCATCATAGGTCAAATCGCGACCTTCCACCAAGAGAGCTCCCATTTGCTGAGCAAGGAAAGCATGTTCGAAATAGGCAGCATTATGCATGCCAGGAGTCAAAATAGCCGTTGTACTCGATGACTCCGCTGTCGGAGAAAGCTCATTCAATATACGATTAAATTGATCTGGATAATCAATAATCTGTCGTACTCGGCTCTGATGAAACACCTCCGGAAAATTACGTTTCATTAATTGACGGTTAATCAGCGCATATGAGACACCAGAAGGCACACATAAATTATCCTCTAAAACATAAAATGTCCCATCATGGTTGCGAATTAAATCAGTACCCGTAACATGCGCCCATACTCCATTAGGAGGATGAAGCCCTACACACTCTGAACGGTATCCTTTCGAAGTGACAATTAGTTCCTCTGGTATAACGCCATCGGCAATAATTTGTTTCTCGTTATAAACATCTTGAAGAAACATATTAATGGCTCGAATACGCTGCTCGAGCCCTCGCTCAATCGGATCCCACTCACTTCCGGCTATGAGACGAGGTACAATATCAAATGGGATCGTTCGATGATCCTTCGGATCTGACTTATACAACTGAAACGTAATGCCCATGTTGCGCATTGAAATTTCACTCGCTTCCTGACGACGTTTTAAATCTCCTTCTGGAAGTTGATTGATCATTTCGATTAATAAAGAAGCGACCGGTCGTTGCGATTGATCTGATGAAAAGAATTCATCAAAAAAATGATTTGGCTGATAATCAGAAAAATCCATAATCGATTATAATTAAGCAAAAATCATTCCAACTTTTTTACTACAATATAATAGATATATTACAATTAAATTACTTATTAGTATTATAAATTATGTATAAATACATATATGTATTTATACATTAACAACACACAAATATAATAAGTGATAACCCCGAAATTGTAGCGCATCTATGTTTCTTCTTCTGGAGAAGCACTACCATGTTTCTTTTTTTCGATCACAGATCCTTAAGTAGGCTTCGATTAGGGCTGATATTCGACACGCTCTTCTATTTCAACGGATGAAGTTATCAACGCTCCATCTGCGGATGAGCCTCCTGCCATCCAAATGAAACTACCAGGCTCTATACAGCGTTTCATTTTAATATCATAAAAGGAGAGCTGCTCTATCGGTATTTCAAATGAAACCGTCTGAGTCTCACCTCCGTCTAATTCGATACGTCGATAAGAAGCGAGTTCTTTCACAGGTCGTGTAACTGAACTGTATTCATCGCGGAAGTAGATTTGAACCACTTCTTCCCCTATTTGATCACTTTCATTTTGGACCTTGACCGAAAGCGCTATCGTCTGACTCTTTTCATCCACTTCTACGATCAACTCACTGTAGGAAAAAATTGAATAACTTAAGCCATGCCCAAAAGGATATAGTGGCGCGGTTTTTTCAAAGGCGTATTCCCGATAATAGCTAGATGGTTTGTGATTATAAACCATCTGCAATTGTCCAACGGAGCGCGGGAAGGTGAGCGGCAACTTCCCAGATGGGTTTACCTCTCCAAATAAAACTTCCGCTACCACCTGTCCGGCAAAACTGCCCGATTCCCATGACTCTAAAATAGCTGGAATATGATCTTCGATCCAAGGCTCCGCAATTGGCTTTCCATTAACATAAACAACCAAAGTTGGAACCCCCGTTGCATGCAATGCCTGAACTAGCTCTAACTGCTCACCTGCTAAATCAATATCGGCACGAGCTACATTCTCTCCCGCCGTCTTTACTTTCATGCCTAAATGACGCAACGAATTATCACCAACAACAACTACCACATAATTATAGTTAGTCGCCTCCGCAGCCGTTCGGGCAATATCGGCCTGGCTTAGGGTACGAATATTTTCATTCGAATCATAAAAATCAACCTGATGGCCTCGCTTATTTCCAAGAGCTTTAATACCTTCATAAACCGTAACAACCTGTTCTTCTGGTTGCGGTTTTGTCCAATCACCCAAAACGGAGTGATTGTTTGCATTCGGTCCAGTAACGAGGATCTTTTTCGATGCCGATGAGGTAAGAGGTAGAATCCCATTATTCTTCAATAGCACCATCGAGCGACGAGCCATCTCTAAGGAACTCTGTTTATGCTCAGGTGTAAAGATACTTTCTGCTACTCGATCTAAGTCCACTTGAGCATTTTCAAAAAGTCCTAATTCAAATTTAGCCCGTAAGATTTTTTCACATGCATAATCAATTCTTGACTGTTCAAGTTTACCCTCTTCTACGAGGGACACCACCGCCTCTAAAAAATCGGGACCATGCATATTCATATCCATTCCGGCTTCGACGGCTAGATAGCATGCTTCTTTAAAATCACTAGCCACCTGATGAAGTGTTTCAATCCGATGAATATCCAACCAATCGCTCACGTAGAAGCCAGCAAAGTCATAATCATCTCGCATGACATCGGTTAATAAACGTTTATCCATATGGCATGGAATTCCATTTACTTCGTTATGTGCTGCCATAATCGTAAAGACCTCTGCTTCAATCGCGGCAAGGTAGGGTTTTAAATAGATTTCACGCAGGGTTCGCTCCGATATATCCATCGGCGATAAGTTCAACCCATTCGCAGGCTCAGATCCCGCAATAAAATGTTTTGCACACGCCAAAACATGATCACGTTCGATCTGCTGATCTCCTTGCAAGCCTCGAATCATGGCAGCGCCTAAACGACCAACTAAGTAAGGATCTTCTCCAAAAGTCTCTCCCACTCTGCCCCAACGCGGATCACGCAACACATCCACATTCGGCGTAAAAGCCCAATGCGATCCTGTGGCACGCATCTCCATTGCGGTCTCTTTACCTAAGCGGTATGCATATTCATCTGAAAAGGTGGATGCCAGTGAAATGGGTGAAGGATAAATAGTACAACCATGCACCATGCCATTTCCGTGAATGGCATCAATCCCGAGCAAAAGAGGAATCTTTAGCCGTGATTTACTCGCCAATGCCTGCAATTGATTCGCGTGTTGAGGCGTTAATACATGCAAGAAAGATCCAATCTCGCCATCAACTACCATTTGCGCTAAATCCTTTGTTTTTAAACCCTTATAGCTTGCCTGAGAATCGCTCTTGAGAATATCTTCGGCACTCATTTGAGCAGGTACTTGCTCCAAATAGTTAAACCCCACGTATTGACACATTTGAGCCACTTTTTCGCTCAGAGTCATTCGCTCCATTAAATCATCGATGCGCTTATCAGTAGAACGGGTTGCATCCAAATAGACGGGTTCCGACTGCGTTTCCAACTGACCACAGCCCGGCAAGACAAACAAACTTGCTATTAATCCTAATATAAAAATACTTTTGCGCATCACTTCCTCTTTTCTCAATGTGAACTCCAAGCTAACTCCATAAGACTATGAAGAATATGTATTGAAAGGTATACAACTCTGTTTTTTTCTATTCAACCGAAAAGGGTCGCAGATGAAATGCATCTAGATTCATACCACCCCGTTCAACTGCTAATCGCAATACGTGATCACCCGTTGACAGTTGAAGAGGATCGGATACCGAATGGGTTCGCAACATCTGATCTTTCGTAAGAGGCAAATTAATTACATCTGAGACCGGATCACCTTGAATTAAAAAGCGTATCGCCCCATCCTTCGAAGCAGCATATGTAATATCGATCTGATAAAACCCAGCTGTGGACACGTTAATGGAATACTCCAACCATTCCTCGGACTCCATTTGAATCACCTGATGTTGGTTATTCTTTGAGAGAATATCAACATCATCGGATCGCCAAAACCCACCGGCCGCATTACCCTTTGTTGTATCATAATAAGTCGTACCCGGCATTCCCAAGTCATACTGCTCGGCTTCGATTTTTCCAGGTACTGTAAAAGGCTTGCTGTTATTATAAGCATAACGTTCCGGTCGCAACGCATCATAGTATTTCATCTGGTCCAAAAATCGCTCTTTAAGGATTTGCTCGACTTCTGTTAGCTCCTCATCGTCCATTGGATGTTGCTCAAACCGATCAACTTTCTTGTGAATAAATCGACCATCCGAATGCAATTTATAATCCGCATCCTGAACAAACCGTTTAATATTGGTCATGTCGGTTCGCTCCATATACCAACAATAGCTATGATTTCGGGTTTCCGTGGTACGCCGTTCCAATAGAGGCAGAAAGCTCACCCCATCCTGCTGATTCGCAAAAGGCGACGGCAAAGTTAAACCAGCCACATCACTAAGCGTTGCAAAAACATCACTAAAATCAATCAATCCATCGATCTTAATCTCTTCTTGAATATGATCCGGCCAGCGCACGAGAAAAGGAACCTGTGTTGCATCTCCTGTCATTTTTCCTTTTGCCCCTGGCACAGAGATCCCTCGGTGTTCAGATATAATTCGATGATCGGTTCCATTGTCTGCCGTGAAAATAATCAAGGTATCTTCGGAGAGACCCACCTCATCCACCGCATCCATTAGATCTCCAACCAGTTTATCCATATACGCTACCATCTCGCCAAAATACTTCGTATCGTTATGGTACGGGTCTAACTTAGGATCCCAATCCGATGAATCAGGTGTTGGTTGAAAGGGATAATGAGGAAGAGTCATCGGATAATAGAGGAAAAAAGGCTGATCGACATGCCGCCGGATGAAGCTCTCTGCATAAGCCTGCTGTATATCTGGTCCGTATGCCCCAGGATACTCGATTGATGCACCATTCGTCAAAAGCATTGGGCTCACATATCGCTCTTTCTGAGCACCTCGGATATGCCAAAGGCAATGTTCGTCAAAGCCCAATGACTGAATCGTTTTGGCATCTCCACCCAGCTGCCATTTACCAACAATGCCGGTGACATAGCCTGCGTCCTTAAATGCATGCCCAAACGTCTTCTGACTCTGGTCGAATGTTGCAAAACGTGTATAATTTCGAACATTGTACTGTCCCGTCATAATCTGAACCCTTGAAGGCGTGCAGATGTTCTGAGCATGAGCGTGATTAAACTGAGCCCCTGTAGTTGCCATCCGAGTCAGCTGAGGGGTTGCATACGATGTACCTCCATAGCTATCCACACATTCATGACCAAAATCATCGACCATAATTAAAATAACATTGGGTCGATCAGCAGCCCATGTAGCCAGCTGAAAGAAAAGCCCTAGACAGCATATCCATATTCCTAGTTTATGCACGAACACCATCCATTAGGGTTGTTTCACCACATTGATTTCAACCCGAATTGAAACCGGCGAGTTGACTCCATCTGAAACACTGATAATACAGACATTCTCCCCCATATGCTCCGCTTTCGGCACTCCTTCCAGAAGCCCATACCTTGCACTGGCTAACGTGATCCACTCGGGCCCACTATCCAATGTATACACCAATGCATCGCCATCTTTATCTGAAGCCAACCAATTCACATAGTTGGAAAAAGGAACTCCAACCACGGTCTCCTTCAGCTGAGCCGTGCGCTTTTGCCAAACGGGCGGACGATTATCACCGGTCTTGATACCAGCAGCCTCTAAAATAAGGGGTTCTTTTTCCTCCCGCTGAAGTCGAAAGTTAGCCAACCACTTCGTTATTTTTTCCACTACAGTCGCATGGGCAGGATCATCTACCACGTTCCTATTTTCATCTTTATCCAGCGTATGATCATACAACATCCGTGCACCACTGTTCCATTCGGTGTATTGATACGAACCCATTTTCACCGAATCACCCGAATGATAGCGTCCATATATGGCCTCTTTTAAACGTATATCGGATTGCTCCAATATGGGAACCAAACTAACTCCATCTAAATGGTTGGGCATATCAATTCCTGCGAGTTCACATAACGTTGGGTAGATATCCACAAATTCAACAAGCGATTGAGAGTGTTGTTTTTTCTGAAATGAGGGTGCACTGATAATCAATGGCGAGCGCAATGAAGTTCGGAAAAGGGCATGCTTGCACCACAGCGAATGCTCTCCCAATTGCCAGCCATGATCGCCCCACAGCACAATAATCGTATTTTCTCGTAATCCGAGTAAGTCAAGCTCATCAAGGATCTGGCCCACCATTGCATCGCTATATGACACGCAGGCATAATATCCATGAATCAACGTCCGCGCCATCTCCTCCGAAAGAGGACCTTCTTTGGGTATGCCTCCATACATATTCCGAAGCTCATTCCATTCATGCATTGCTTCTAGCGGCGCCCCTTCAGGTGCAAATGGATTATCGGCTAACTCAATAGCTGCTCGATCATAAAGATCCCAATATTTCTTTGGCGCATTAAACGGCAGATGGGGCTTGGTGAATCCCACCGCCAAGAAGAATGGATTACCCGCCTGTTTCGCTTCTCTTAAATCAACAATCGTCTCTTGTACAACCGGACCGCCTGCATAAGCCATATCATCCACATCTGCCCCCTCAAAAGCAGGCTGAAGTTTTTCCGGTAACGCTAGATTCTCCGGAAGATGATAGACCTTATAGTCCTTTGCGCGAAATATTTTATCCCAAGAAGCAGCACTGTCATTCCGATCATGATAGATTTTTCCATTCGAAATAGTGGTATATCCCTGTTGCTTAAACCACGAAGGAATGTCTGGAATTCCAGCTGCATCCGCTTCTGCTTTTGAATAGTATGTAACGAAGCGATTTTCCGTTGGATAGAGCCCGGTCATCAAACTAGCGCGAGAAGCCCCACACACCGGTACCTGACAATAAGCTTCTTGAAAAACCATTCCCTTGCTCGCCAACGCATCGATATGCGGCGACTGAATTTTTTGATTTCCATAACAACCTAGTTCGGGTCGTAAATCATCGATAGAAATAAACAAAACATTTGGGGACTTTTCCGCAACTGTTACTGATGCCCACAAAAGCATTGCTATCATCCTCATCCACTGTTTTCTCATATTATTTCCCTTTACCTAAATCTATGCCCCTTACACTCACTCTAAAATGAAATGCACTCATTATAATTGAACACCCTGCGCTTCAAATAACTTCAATACCATCTGATTAGCCTGAGAAATATGCGCTGCTAATGTTTTATAAGGCGATTTATCTTCTTGAAGCATTCCCTGCTTAAGCACACCTAAATGGGTCTCAAAAACATCAATATACTGGCACCGTTGATAGCCCAGAATATAGGGTTTATTAACCGCCTCTTTCACATATATTGTATACGCTTTCCCCGCCGCATCCTCACTCTCCATCTGTTGCCACATCGTTTTAGGATGTTTCGGTGTAGGAAAACTGCATTGGTGATCGCATAGCAAAATCGGCTTTTGATGCATTGCATATAGTTCGTCAAAATAAGTTGCTGGAAAAATTGCCCCACCCGGTTGAATCGAAAGCACATCAATATAAGGCAGTGCCTCCTCAACTACACAGACGGGATGATCATGAATTAAATACCGTTCACCAAAAATAAGCGTATCAGGAGCTAGTCGGCGTGTCTCTTCACCGATCACTTGATAAAGCTCGCGTGCAATTAATCGTAAAAAGGCTTCATCCGATGTACCTCCACCCTCAATAAATTTTCTATATCTTTTCGCTCCAAATGAATCCTCTGGTAAATCACGAATAGTCGAAACCCAATCGGTACCACGTGTTTCTTGAGCTCGTTTTAAATCCCATTGCGGGGTATCAGTCCAATAATACCCAATTAAATTAGGATGATCCTCTTGTTGCTTAATCTCATACCGAATAATCTCCCGAAATTCCTCCTGTACAACTGGATCAAAAACATCTGGATATTTAAACTCATGATCACCATGGTAATTTGCATTTTTTGTTAAATAAATCGGAGCGAAATAGGGCATTCGCTTGCAAAGTGCACGCGGCGAGCCATATCCAGCCGTATTAAACCCCCACGTTAACAAATTTTCATGGACCTCTGCACAGACCTGCTCCACATCGCCTCGATCTTTCTTTTGGAGAATATTCTGAATATGATTCACACCCAACGAAAAGAAAGGTGTGCCAAGTGGCTCAATCAAACATATCCGGCCATTACGATGCTCCAAATGAAAACGTTCATTTGAATCTCCATTACCTGTGCTAATAATACTCCCCAACAAAATAATACTCCATTTAATCCCTACTTTCATTTAAATCTCCATTTCCAGTTCTAATCATACTTCCTCAACAAAATAATACTCCATTTAATCCCTA
>DOEU01000063.1:12880-13012 GCA_003532555.1 Verrucomicrobiota bacterium
CTCCACTTCAGCCGCAACAGCAGGAAGGGATCGATCTGGCCACGGATTTCGCTCCAATACCCTTTCAAGTTTAGCCCGTGCTGCATGGACATCTTCCCGATTCTGATCGCTCATCTCCACATACTGTTCCCT
>DOEU01000063.1:13339-13482 GCA_003532555.1 Verrucomicrobiota bacterium
TGATATGCCTTCCCACAAAAAGAAATTCGACCCTCATGCGAACCATAGACCGGATCTACATCTTCAAGAATCCATTGTTGAATTCGCGCCATACGAGCCGTCGCAATCCAGCTGGTAATCGAAGATCGATGCGTATCCTTCTT
>DOEU01000063.1:13812-13970 GCA_003532555.1 Verrucomicrobiota bacterium
GTTAAAAAAGGTACCATACTTATTCCATCCACTTCATACCCCTCCGGAAGTACCGAACCAGAAAAATCAATTAACGTGGAAAAAATATCTGAAAACTCCATTAATACCGACGTCTTACCCCGATTTTCGATCAAACCAGGTCCATTAACGATAAAAGG
>DOEU01000102.1 GCA_003532555.1 Verrucomicrobiota bacterium
AATTATTGTATTATCAGCATATGGGCTCCGCTCAATGGCACGTAAGACACGTCCGACATTATCGTCCGTAAAATTAATCGAAGCCAAATACCCCCGCCGAATTTCTTCCCAAGCATTATCACGGCGAACCGGAATCTCGACATAAATCTGGGCGTTGGCTTGACCCGGTATAGGAATATCAGTTAAGTCATCGGCTTTAATCGGAGGTTCTTCAATCGGATCTGGAAAACGATCCCAATTTTCCTCTGGCATAATAAACGATGTATGCGGAAGAATAAAGCCAACAGCTAGGAAAAACGGCTTTTCATGGTCACGACTTAGAAATTCTAATGCATGTTTTGCACTGAGGTAATCCTGAAAATCTTCAAGTGGATTGCTAGCCGGACAAGCCACTGTACGTTTGTTGTAGGGCTCAGGATGATAGCCCTTTTCGGCGATTTTGTGCAGCTTAGCGTTGCCGTAATATTTATATTCATCCCATTGTTCATCCGTGCGCCAGGAGCGGTCCGGATTATGATATACCTTGGTCAGTCCACAGGTCGTGTATCCATTATCTTTGAACAATTTCGGTAAAGGTGTCGTAAAATGATCCAACTCACCGGTATCAATGTGATTGAGATTATAAAACGGATAGAGACCGGAATGATGCGGTTCTACTCCCAACATCAGCGCATTGCGACTCGGGGAACATCCAGGTGCTGTACAGTGAGCATTAATAAAATTCACACCGTTGCGTGCTAGTCTATCCATATTGGGCGTTAATGCTTGTGGGTGACCTCCAAGGAATCCACACCAGTCGTTCATATCATCGATGCAGATCATCAATATATTCGGTCGTTTTGCCTCTAACGAACAAGAGGTCAATAAGCCAACCACTAATAACCCACACCTCACCACATTCATGCTAATTCCCCCACCCTTCTTCCAGCAGCTTGCGGTCTATCAAGAGTTTTTCTTTTTCAATCAGATATTCACCGGGCTTCGCTATAAAGCTAATAGTGCCTTCCTTTTCGGAAACCAGCACCCACCGTGACCCTTCCCTACGATAAATCCAGTGTTTTCCAAGAGATGGAAGTTTGAGCTCAAAATCATGACCAGCTTCATAATCCAGCTTGACCACCAGTTCACCGGTATGGAGCTCTTTCCAGTGCGGACGAATAAATTGAGTGTCGGGCATAAGCGTTATATGTAGCGCACCGTTTTCGCACGGTTCAATGAAATAAAGACCGGTTCCCTCATAGTTAACGAAGGAAGAGTTGCCGACTCCAATGATAGATTGCGGATGGCCAGGAACCGCTGCCTCTATCTCACCTGAATAGATCAGTTTTCCCTCGTGAAAAACTGCACTGGAACGCGATTCAAATGAATAGATCGTGTCCACATCTTTGAACTGCTGCTTGGCCACCATGAACGAAGCGGCTTTTTTCGGTGTAGTCTTCAGATTGAAGACGTGGCTTCCCCCCAGATACTCGACATAGCCCGTAAGCCCATACGTCCATTGTGCTGCAATCTGTGCGCCAACGTCTTGATAGAATTCCGCCATCGCTGGATACATATAACTACTCTGATTGCAGAAAGTCTCAAATTCATACACCAACTTGGCTTTATTTCTAAAGGCTTCGGAACGGAGCCATCCTAACCGCTCTTCTGTTTCCGAAACCGCTTGAATATAGGGTAGATAGTTTTTATTACTTAAGTCTTCCGGGTTTTCCCAAAACGGCTTCTTGAGGTCGCTCTGCCCCGGATAGAGACAAAATGAAATGGCATCAATATTGGAGTCAGCGATTCCTCGGAACGCGGCCCGGTTCTTCTCGATGAGCCCTTCCCAACCACAGTTCCAAACAACGGGTTGCGTCGCCCCTTCTTCATGGAATAGCTTAACCATACCGTTCAGATAATCACGCGTATTCTTATAGCTCCACTTTTCGAATGCATCGCGGGTGCCTTCAGGATTTTTTTTCTGCCATTTTTCAAAACACCAATAGCTCGGCTCATTCACGGGTTCTAACACCGCAATCGACGGATGTTTTTTCAACTGTTGACCATTGTATGGATTGATCTTGTTGAGCAGTTGGCGAATAAACTTTTCGGTTGCAGCTATCGCCTTGGGTTCAACCAACCAGTCTTCTCTTGGCAGCTTCGCGGCAAAAGAATCTTTTTCGTAGGGAAACTGCGTGCCATCGTGATCAAGATGATTCAGGAAGGTCAGGTAAACATACAGTCCACGGTTTTGCGCTTCGGCCATCAAATATAGAAATTGATCCAACCAGATTGTTTCAACTAGATTTCCTTCAGCATCCGTAAAATCGGCGGGCATAAGATGAACTCGAATTAACTCAGCACCTAACAACTGGATTTCATCGAAGCTTTCATCGGTCACTCTTTTGAGATCTCGCGCCTTCAAAGGCATCAGTACACCCTGGTTGTGCATTCGGGCACCATGCTCAAAACTCAGACAAGGCTGAAAGTTAAATCCAAAGAGGTTTACATCGGTCCCGTCGGCATAGAAAAGCTGGCCATCTTTTACTTCAATGGGCTGAAAAAAGCTATCTGCTGATGTAAAGCCTGCGATTGCCAAACACGCCGCTAATAACCCATGACGAGCACGTTTCATTAAACCTCACCTCGACGCTCTTCGAGCTCACCGCGAATCCGATAAGCATCGTCTTCACTAATAGAATAAAATTTCAGACACAAGATGGCCAAGACCGGCGCCAATACCGATGCACTGACAAAGAAAAACCGAAGTAAGGTCATAGTGCCTTCCGGCTGATTCGCCCCCAGCGTCTCATCAAAACCACTGAAGTGGAGAGCAATACCTGAAACAAGGAAGGTGAAAGATGTTCCAAACTTGGTAATCCAAGTAAATACCGAACTGATCATTCCTTCGCGCCGTTCTCCAAATTGATATTCATCCCAGTCGCACAAGTCGGCAATCATCGAGGGCACAATCACCCCCAGTGAAACCCAAACCGGTCCATTGAGTATAGCATCGAGTAATAATAGATAGGGTGCATCTGGAGTAAAGATAAACCATTTGGAAACCCCGCCACAGGCTGTCATCAGCAATACCCAAAACATAGCCCGGCGTTTGCCCAATTTTATTGCTAGAAAACGCAGCACATAAATCGCAATGAATCCGACGATCGCAAAACCGGTTCCATTCATGGCATTGAGCACAATGCCCTGTTCCACATGACCCTGCTTTACATGATAAATAACAATATACATGGCGATACTGCCCGCAATCGTACCGCAGAAATTCAACGCGAATACAATCCCTACCAACCCGAGCATTGGCTTGGAAGAAGCTGCCTGCCCAATGGCTTTGATAAATCCAATATTCTGGTCTTCCTTCTGCGCCACATTGTAGAAGCGCTCTTTACCGAATATAGCTGGAAGCACTCCCAAACCAAAAAAGACCAGAATACCGAGCCCTAGTGCCATCCATCTCGCTCCGATGAGCGTGTTCGGAAAAATAGACAGATTAGTTGCAGGCAGATACCAGTTCACACATAGATTACCAATATTAAAAAAAAGCGCCCAATAAAACATAAGCCGCGTTCGCTCATGGTAATCTGGGGTCTGCTCGCAGGTCAGTGCATAAACCGGAACAGAATAGATAGTATACGCCGTAAAAAATAGAATACTCCCGACGGTTAACCAAAGAAAAGTAGCCATTTCTCCCAAACCCTGAGGAACCATCCATATTGAAATAAACGTCAAGGCCATAAGCAGCGCACCAGCAAAAACAAACGGACGGCGACGGCCATATTTTGAAGTAAAGCGATCAGAAATACGTCCCATGATCGGATCGGTGAACGCATCCCAAATCCGGGGAATAGTCATAGCAAGACCGAACAAAGCCGGATTCAACCCCAAGAAAATTTGGAAAATTGGCTGCGCCATATACTGGACAATTAGCCCCCCATTCTGAAAAGGAAAACCACCAGCTCCAACGGCAATTTTTTGTCCAATCGGAATTCGATCTTCAGCTTTAGTGTTATGATGTTTTTTCATACGTTTTACAGAGATCCAAAATTAAATTTAATTAACGCTGATTCCATCCGTCTTACGAATAAGCGGAAAGGAATAGGTTCCAGGCATATCCGTTAATTCAATTGGCTGATACCCCGGAAATTTCAACCTAAAAGGTATGGCTGTTTCCACGTCCACCTCGGTGACCAGCCCGCCATCTGCATGCCATTGCCATGCATCCCGAACCGGTCTCGCTTGCGGATATAATTCAATCTGAACGACATGGTCATCGACATGGATAAAATAGAGCCCTTTACTGTTACACGCAACCCATGGAGAGGAGCCATAGCCAATGATCTTTTTGGGGAATTCAGGCAGATCGATCGGACACCAAGAGAGATCACCAGAATAATAAAAACAATCATTCAGATATGCCATACTGAGATCATGCTCGAAGGAGAGCGCCACCCCATTGAATTGGTCATCATAGTCACTGAGGGTACTAAATTCAAAACCACGCGGCAGTTCACGAAATATCTGACCCGCAATAATATAACCAACTGCTTTCTTCGGTGTCGTCTTCAAGTTGAGATTGTGAGAGCAACCCATGTGAGCCGAGTAGATGTTAAAACAGTGTGTCCACATCGTGGCCATCTGCACCCCGAGTGCGCGGAAAAGCTTCGCTATCGCTGGATGCAAATACGAACTCTTTTCATTGTACATCGTTTCAAATTCGTAAACCATTTTTGCCTTTTTGGCGAACAAGGGATCACGAAGCCAACCGAGCGAGAGCTCTTCATCAAAGCATTTTTTAAGGAACGGTAAATAGTTGTGACCACTCAGATCCGCTGGATGCTCAATAAAGGGTTCACCCACATCGTCCTGCCCCGGATAGAGACAGAAAGCCACAGCATCCGCTTTAGAATCGGCGATCGCCTCGAAAACATCGTGCCGACCGTCAATCATACGCGGCCAGTTACAATTCCAGACTACCGGCTGTTCCGCCCCTTCTCCATGTAAAAGATCACACATCGCATCAATATAATTCTTAACAACGCCTTGCCGATATTGAGTGTAATCCACCTCATTATAAACGGCATCATTGGCATTCACCCACGCCTTAAACTGTCTTTGCTGAACCGGATGTTCACGCATCTGGGCATACGTGCTGTATTCCGGTTCATTTATCAATCCCCAAACGCAGATCGCATCATCATCCTTCAGCTTCCGTCCATTGTACGGATTCGTCCAGTTGATCAGCTGCCGGATCATATTCTGCGTCTTAGCCACACAGTCTGGATCAAAAATCCACTCCTCCCGCGAATACTTCGGAACAAAAGAATCTTTAACGAAGACATACTCCATCTGGTTGAGGAACGTGATGTAAACATACACCCCATTTTCACGTGCTTTATGAACTAAATAGCCCAACATATCTAGCCACATGGTATCTACCAGGTTTCCATCCGAATCCGTAAAATCGGCCGGGGTCAAGTGGCAGCGAATCACGTCGCAATCCATCCTTTGCAAATCCTGAAAACCGTCATCGCACATTTCCTTCATGACCCGGGCGGTCATCGGCAACCCCATGTGCTCCATACGAAATTTATACTCCCAGTAGAGGTTAGGCTGGAAGTTATTACCCCAAAGGACAACCTCTGAACCGTCTTCATAGTGCAGCACCCCCTCATGCACCGACATTTTCATTGGAAATCTGTTTCTCATGGTGAGTATTCTTTTATCCTCTTACTTTAGCAATTAAGAATGAGGGAATCTTCGCTCTATAATCAAACATTTAATTTATATTTGTATATCATTTAATGTGCATCGCCTTTAGTTTTCCTTATTTCCCTTTGAAATCAACTAATCCGAAAGAAACTCCCCTTCTCGAATCGCCTATTTTTTTACTGCAAAACAATCATTTGCTTAACGGCTCCTCTTAAAAATCGAACTCTCTGCGGATCATGACCTTCGATACGGATCAAATAATCCCCATAAAATCCACGAAAATATTGCCGTCCTGCTTTAATCCGTCCTTTCCAATGCGTATGCCAGCGCCGATTAATGAGTTCATCCATTACCTGCCCGACCTCGGTCAGCGAACCATCTCGGTTAATTACTCCAGCATCGATCCAGCCCATCTCCCGGCGGAATACATTCCACCACGTCACCTGATTAATGTAGGGTTTGGAAAAAGCCAAGATATGGAAGTTAGCCACCCACAGAGCCAGTTCATTTCGGTCAGCTCCAATATTATTCGGTTTAGCCCCTTCATTTAATCGGCGAGAGGGCATAGAAAATTCAGTGATCGCCATCTGCTTGCCCAATTCAGAAAACCATTCCAGTCCCGAATTAATACTCTCCATGAAATACATTCTTTCGCCAGTACTATGCTTTCCGGTTTTAACCGAAACAACGCCTTTTGGTTCATAGCGTCCCTGATAGCCGATCACATCAAACGGCGCATCTAGCTTGATTAGCTGCTTTAAATAGTCGTGGATCTCTCGGGTAAACGTGTTTTCGGGATGTCTATTCCAAATGCCGGTCTCAAGCACTACCAGCTTGGCGTCCGGAAGATATTCCCTTGCCTGGCGAACAACCTTGGCACCATTCTCCGGATTACGCATCCAATCGAAAGCGAACAGGTTTGTCATGCCATATTGCGCCCCGTCATACTTTTCGAACCAATAAGGCCAGTGGACCATCTCGTTCATAACGTCATATTCAAAAAATTCGCCTTCGAACTGATCTGCCACATCAGCCACCCGCTTGGTATAGAAATCCCACAGCTTCTCCTCGTTATCCAGTTCCCGCCACCAGCCCGGCTTTTTCATATGCACGTACTGAATAATATGAAATCGCGGATCTAAGCCAAGCTGCCCACACCATTCCAATTCCTGCCGCACCTGGCTCCAGTTGCCATATGGCTCATCCAGCTCACGCCACCACTCATTCAAATAATTACAGACGTTTGCCGAATTGAATAATTTTTGTAACGATTCCGATGAAAGAGAAAAGGCACTCGGGTACTGTTTAAAATCCCAACTATTCGCCCCAAACTTGAACGCATGTTCCAACTGCTCAATCTCAACACTACCCTCGAATGCATTCCCATTTGAATCGATCAGCGTGAGCTCAAAATCTCCTTTTCGATGACGCTCAATCTCCTGCGCCACCTGATCCATTAGCTCGATATTGCGGTGATCCACCCCACTCCACGGATACGTTTTCCCCGATTTATCGGTAATCGCTTCACGAAGATCCAACCCCTCGATTAAATAATTGTATTCATTCAGATAGGTTGAACCCAAAGACGACATGCCTATCATCAGGGGAACCATTACCAACCGCATCATGACCCTCATACCTGATTCCACCTCAACATCTATTACACTCTCTATCGTTTAATAATTTCGTAGTTCCCAGGCGCCACATGAAAGGTGATAGCAGGTGGTTGAGTCTGAACGCGAGAGCGTTTTCCGCTGTTCACCCGATAAACTTGCCATTCGCTTCGCGCCATGCCCGGAATCCGTAGCGTCATCGAAAATTCTTTTTCGTGGTTCACCACAACCTGACCCTCTTCATCAAAAACGGCGTGTGGCATCACTTTAACATTCCAATGGTTAGAGAATTGTCCCTCTTCAAACACGGCTTCTAGAAAATACATCCCCTTCCCCTTGTATTGAATAAAAGGAGAGCTTCCGTAACCGGAAATCTGTTTAGGAATATGTGGGAGTTGCACGAAGTTACTCTTCAAATCACCGGTATAGACTAAATGGTTTTTATCTGCATATGTACTTAAGTCCAACGGATAAGAGAGTGCTGAACAACTGAATTGATCTGCATCATCCTCAGTGGTTGCATAAGGAATGTATCGAGGTGTATTTTTAAAAATCTCTCGTGCCACTAGAAAACTAGCAGCTTTTCGGGGCGTCGATATCAAATTAAGATTATGAGCGTGTGACCGTGGAAGTTCGTGTCCCTCTTCATTTAAATAGTAGGTCCACATGGTCGCTACCTGCGCCCCCTGCGCTCGGAAATATTTTGCCATTGCAGGATACATATAGGTCGACTGGTTATGCCACGTTTCATACTCGTAGACAATAGAAGCCTTTTTCCCCTTGAATCGATCTTCCTGCAGCCAGCCCTGATATTCAGGATCTTCGTAGGATTTTTTTAGGTAGGGTAAGTAATTCTGTTCACTTAAATCTTGGGATGTTCCCTTTTGGGAATCGCTTTGGCCCGGATAGGTTGAAAACGAAATAATCGGTACCGTCGATGCGGCTGTGGCGTCGAAAGATTCCCAACCCTGGTGCACCGGCCCCTGCGACCAGAAGAGATTCCAGCAGGTCACCGCCGGAACCTGTTCTTCATATAAGAGTCTATCAATTCGATTAATATAGTCTTTGATCTTTTCCGTTTTGAATGTTTTCCAAGCATGGGAACCGATCTGTTTTTCGTTTGTTGCCAACCACTCTTCATAAACAGACACACTCTCGGGGAATTCTGCCTTTGATGGCGCCTCGTTCGGCCACATTGGTTCATTCATCTCTTCGGCAATGATCCATCCCGGGTAACTCTTATAAATGCGACCCCGATCATATGAATTCTTCCGGTTCACCAATTGACGGATGTAATTATCGGTTGCCTCTAGTTTTTGTGGAACCACAATGGCAGACCATTTGTGCTCTTTTAGAGTAGAATTTAGGATGGCATCTCGTCCTTTCTCTCCTCCTAGATGATTTAATAGAGCCAAATACACATAGATACCACGTCGATGACATTCGCTCATGGTATAGTCCAGCATATCGAGCCAATCGGTTGCGATTAGATTGCCGTCAACATCGGCGAAGTCACCCGGGCATAGATGAATACGGATCACATCGCAGCCCATCTGCTGGATTTCATTAAAGCCACGTTCTACAATCGACTTCCAATGGTCTACATCAAATTTCGGTTTGAACTTATCGCGCCGCGATCGATCCCATTCCCATGACATTGCCGTCTGGAAATTAACGCCCCATAGTGCAACCTCATGACCATTTTCATGAAAAAGCGTAGCATCTTCAACATAGATACGTTGAAATTTTTCGTCACCCGGCAAGGGAGGAATTTCACCGTACCATCCCTTCCCGCGCTCCGAACTCGCTGCCCCAACGAGTAGCAGCACCATACAGGCCATTACATAGGTAGCTTTCATATACGATTTATTTTCCCGTCCTGAACTGTTTGCTCTGAGTAAACTCGATATGTTCACGGTTCAATCGAGCCAACTTCTTTTCTATATCTGTGTATGCCGGATGATCCACCAGATTCTTTCGTTCATCGGGATCCTTTTGATAATCATACAATTCGCTGAACTCAGGTTCATCGGCAAATCGCACGCCGTGAAATTCCTTGCTGACTTTGGTGCGATACCACGTTACATACCGGTAGCGCTTGGTACGAATCGCCACGCCATAATATCCGCTATGCGGATAAATACTGGCAGCAGCTTCCTGAACCGATACCTCTGGATTTTTCAACACTGATACGAGACTTTTTCCATCCAATCCTTGGGGAATATCAATCCCAGCAACTTCACAGAGTGTCGGATAGACATCAATTAAATTGACGGGTGCATGACTGACGGTTCCTCCCGGTGTTCCGGTATTGGCAAAGATTAAAGGAACTCGGGTGGATTCTTCATAATTCGTATGTTTACCCCAGATCTGTTTATCACCAAGATGAAATCCATGGTCGCCCCAAAGAACCACGATGGTGTCTTTAGCCAATCCAGTCTCCTTAAGTTTTTCCAATACCAATCCAATTTGCGCATCCACATAGGAGATACAGGCATAATACCCGTGAAGTAGTTCACGTTGGGTGGCTTCATCAATCGGTCCCTCTTCTGGAACCCCGCTGTAGCCTCGGGCTTCAATGTAATCCGTTTGTGCACACGCCGGTGCATATGTGGGATAGGCCTGAAAAGGAGCCAGTATCAGTTGATCGCGCTCATACAAGTCCCAGTATTTTTTTGGTGCCACAAACGGGAGGTGTGGCTTCAGGAAGCCCAATGCCAAGAAAAATGGCTTATTCGAATTCTTCAATTTTTCAAGTTGCTCAATACCGCGCGTCGCAATGGCACCGTCTTGATAAGCATCATCCGGCACGTCATAACATTCAATAGCGGGACCCCCTCCCTGATCGCGCACATAAAAGCGGAGCTCTTTACCGCTAAGTCCTTTCTTCTTACCCTCTTTATTCAGTCGGTTCGAAAGTTCCTTCAGAGCTGGATCATGATAATGCCCACCGACAATGGGTCCGCCCGTTTGTTTGTTAAACGGATTCTTACCGAAAAATGCTGTCCAAGAATCTTCATCCTGCACTCCATGCCAATTATCATTCAAATTCCTTGGATCAAAAATCTTACCGGTTCCAATGGTCGTATACCCATTATTCCTAAAATGTTGTGGAAGCGTCACCATATCGGGATACATGTTACGAAATTTGTAACGCCCACCGCTCATGCCATAGATCCCAATCGTATCGGGGTAAAATCCACTGAGCATGCTAACGCGCGATGGCCCGCAAAGTGCTTGTTGGCAATGGGCATTAGAAAACACGGTTCCTGCATTCGCCAACTTATCCATATTTGGCGTATGGGCCTCCTTATACCCATAGCTTTTCACCAGCGGTTTCATGTCATCCACAGCAATGAATAAAACGTGCTTCTTTTTTGCATGGACCGTTAAAACAAGTCCAAAACAAATAGCTACCATCATCAGGAGATACGTACTTTTCTTCATTCTATTTCTCTCTTTTTTCGGCATAGGGACCAAAACGGGCCTCAGGTCCCCACGGTACGAATTCCGGTGCGGGTGGATTGTCTGATCGGTTAACAATACCTTCGGGCAAAGCCGCCTTCCAACCCGCATCCAGTCTCTTTTTAAATTTTTCAACTACCACTCTATATGCCGGCTCATTCACTCGGTTTTCAGATTCATTCGGATCTTTTTTGTGGTCGTATAGCTCATGGCTCTTAAATGAACCATCCAACTCTCGCCACTGCACATAGCGGAAACGATCTGTCCGAATAGCATATCCTTCGAAATCTACCCTCGGATAACCACGAGGATATTGACTAAAAACCGCTGACTTCCAATCACGATCAGGGTTTTTAAGTAGGGGCACCACACTGTTCCCCTCCAAGTAATCAGGCACATCAATCCCGGCCATTTCACAGAGAGTCGGATACACATCCACATATTCCACGAGCGCATCGGTTCGCTGCCCTGATTTGGCACTTGGGGCGGAGATAATCATCGGTGCGAGGGTCGCCTTTTCAAACGTGGTCGACTTCCCCCAGTGATCATGGTCACCTAAATGCCATCCATGATCGGAGATTAACATCACAATTGTGTTTTCTCGCAAGCCAAGCCGATCCAGCTCCACTAGGATTTTCCCGACATTCGCATCCATATAAGAGACGCTAGCAAAATATGCATGCTTCATCGTACGTGCCACGTCCTGATTACCGATAAGCAGATGATTCGGTGATTTCGGCAGTAGATATTTCTGTAAGTTGCAGTAGTCGGTGGAATAGTCCGACGTATTTTTCGGATGCTCGGGGTTGGGTGAAAGCGGAATCTCAGCAGGAGTATAGAGATCCCAATACTTTTTCGGTGCATTCCACGGCAGGTGCGGCTGGAATAATCCAAACCCAAGAAAAAACGGTTTATCCT
>DOEU01000084.1 GCA_003532555.1 Verrucomicrobiota bacterium
AAAACGATGGTCAACTTCCGCCTACGAGACTGGCTAATATCTCGGCAACGCTATTGGGGGGCTCCGATACCTATCATGTATGACGAGAGCGGCAATGCGGTTCCAGTCCCTGCCGATCAACTTCCAGTGCTTCTCCCAGAGGATGTAGAATTTAAGCCAACTGGCGAGTCACCTCTGCGAGGCTCGGAAGACTTTATGGAGGCCAAACATCCCGAGAGTGGTGCGCGTTGTATTCGTGAAAGCGATACCATGGATACCTTTGTGGACTCTTCGTGGTATTTTCTTCGCTATCTCAGCGCACAGGACGAACATCAGGCGGTCGATGCTGGAATAGCAAATAAATGGATGCCAGTGGATCAGTATATTGGTGGGATTGAGCATGCGATTTTACATCTTCTCTATGCCCGATTTTTTACCAAGGTGTTTTACGACCTTGGCCTAATTAATTTTGATGAGCCTTTCAAGCAGCTCTTTACACAAGGAATGATTTGTAAAAAAGGACCGGACGGAAACTTGCATAAAATGTCGAAGTCAAAAGGTAATGTTGTTTCACCGGATGAATTATTAAAAAAATACGGCGCCGATACGGTTCGGCTTTACACACTGTTTATTGGCCCACCCGAAAAAGAGGCAGAATGGCAGGATACAGGCGTCGAGGGTGCATCTCGTTTTTTGAAGCGGCTATGGCGTCGCGTTTCGGATAACCATGCTCTCTTGATTGAGGCGGAGGGCTTAAAGTTGGTGCTAGATGAGATGGAGGTGCCTGAGCGTGACCTCTATCGTAAGACCCATGAAACAATTCAGCAGATCACCCGCGGATTGGATGGCGCCTTTACCTTCAATACGGCGGTGGCGGGGATTATGGAGCTAATGAATGCGGTTGATCATTTAAAAATCTCAGCGGCCTCGAGCTCATCGGCAAAAGCGGTGTATCGGGATGCGATTGAGACAGTGGTGCTGTTGATTTCACCGTTCGCACCGCATATTGCCGAAGAACTTTGGTCGGAACTGGGGCATTTAGACGGTGTGTTGCAGGCACGATGGCCGAAGGTTAATGAGCAGGCTCTTGAGCGCGATGTAATTGAAATAGTGATTCAAGTGAATGGTAAAACGCGTGATAAATTAAAGGTGCCGGTATCGGCTTCTACCGAGTCGATTGAAGCCGATGTGCTGGCACTGGATAGTGTGCAGAAATGGCTTGAAGGGAAGACGGTTCGCAAGGTAATCGTGGTTCCAGGTCGGTTAGTGAATGTGGCAGCAAGTTAAGCAGTTAAATGGGAGAAGGCATATGAAGTGGGGAATCGGTATATTGAGCCTAGTGTTGCTTATGCAGACAGGCATTGCATCGCAGGTATTTGATTTTGAGGACGAAAAGGGGATCAACCATGTATTGGTCATTCTGGATGCACCATTGGAGTTTATTAGCGGGAAGGGCGAGGGGCTGAGTGGATTCCTTACATATGATCCTGACGAGCCACAGAAGACGGTAGGATCATTAATTTTAGAGGTAAAATCGATTGAGCTGAACAATCATTTAATGACTAAGAACATGTATGGAAAGCGCTGGCTTAATGCGGCAGAGCATCCGGAAATTTTATTTTCGCTCAGCTCCTTCGAAACAAAAGAAGAAAAGGGCTCACTAATCCAGGGCGAAGCGACCGGAAGCTTCTCTTTTTTGGGTGTAACAAAAGAGATTACGGTTCCGGTTTCGTTTAATTATCTAAAAGATGCGGCCAATAAGCGGGCTGGAAAGAAGAAGCCCGGCGACAAGCGCGATTTGTTGGTTTTGCGCTCTAACTTCACTATTTTATTGGATGAATACGGATTAGATCTATCGCCACCGACACGCTTGAAAGTATCGAACGAGGTGCAGGTTAAAGTGAATGTGGTGGGCTACACCGAGCAGTAAAGTGAGATAGTATTAGTCGGGATTCTCAGTGTCAAAATATGGTTTTAGCTGGTCGTAGAGCGTAAGCAGAGATTGAGGAATTACATGGGTTTCGCCTACAACGGGCATGAAGTTTGTGTCGCCGTTCCAGCGAGGTACGATGTGTTGATGAAGATGCTCTTTTAATCCGGCTCCTGCGGCACTTCCGAGATTATATCCCAAATTAATACCATCAGGCTTGATGACCTTTTTTAAAATACGGATGGCTTTTTGAGTTTGGGTAGAAATTGCAATTTGTTCGTCAGCGGTTAGCTCCTCAAAATCAGCAATGTGACGGTTCGGAATCACCATCAGATGACCTCCGTTGTAGGGGTATCGATTCATTACGGTAGAAGCGAGTGCACCGCGATTTAGTAGGAGGCTCTCCCGAGCATCATCGCTTTCGAGGATGGCGCAAAGAAAGCATTCTCCAGATTTTGCGCGCTGAATATATTCCAATCGCCAAGGTGCCCAAACTGAATTATGCATGATCTACTCCGATAACTTCTTTTCTAAAACCCAATCAAACCATATTATGATGCCCCTAGAGAAGGATGAACCTAATGGTAAAACAGGCTGCATTAATTTGTGGAAACGATGAATATTTAGTGACGTCCCATGCACGTGAGTGGGTGGATGCTATTTGCCCTATCGATGAGCAGGCGCTCGGCTTAGAGATGGTTGAGGGAAAGGCGTCGACGATCGATGAAGCTGTTTATGCGTTAGACGGAGTCTTGGCTGCACTGCGAACGGTCGGGCTATTTGGGGGAAAGAAAGTGGTTTGGCTTCGGGATGCTACCTTTTTAAAGCATGGGGTCATCATGAAGAACGCCAAGGTGAAAGAGTTGCTAGCCTCGCTTGCGGCAGATCTAGAGAGCGGCTTATCAGGTGAGCAGTACTTGCTTATTTCTGGGCCAGGCATCGATCGTAGATCGGCCTTTTACAAGAGTATTAAGGATGTGGTGGATTGGCAGGAGTACGATTTGCCTGAACGCGATTATGAGGTGAGGCCTATTGCGCTTCAACGCATAACACAGCGATTACGAGAGGCCAATTTTTCAATGGACGCAGGTTGTGTGGATCGGTTTGTTGACCGAGTAGGGTTTGACACACGCCAACTCTTTAATGAGCTTGATAAACTGATTCTCTATAAAGGAGATGAACGGCAAATTTCTATCGCAGATGTTGATATGATTGTCTCTGCAACTGGCGAGGCGGTAATTTGGGATTTTACCGATGCGGTGGCTGAACGGAAATTAGGCGATGCGTTGCGCGTTTTTAGGCGGCTTCTTTTTCAGAAGGAAAGCGCTGTTCGAATAGTGATTTCAATGGAGAGCCTTTTTAGCGATTTGTTACACTTCCGGGAATATGCAGATGCGGGATGGGTACGGTTGGATGGTCGGCGAATACAGTGGGCAGAGGATCCGCAGGCAGAAGCTTTTTTTACGCAACTCCACTCAGACCCAAGGAAGATGCATTGGTTTCGCGCCTCTAAAATATTATCGCAGGCTATGCCTAATTCGATTAAGCGATTGGATGCATGTCGGCGATTGACGTTGGAGACACATGAGCAGATGATTTCCAGCGGATCGGTTCCACATGAGCTTATGGTAGAAACATTGCTGGCGCGGGTCTGCGGAAGAAGACAGAAACGGGTATCGTAAAATGAGCGAGATAACATCTTTTGAGGAGCGTTTGACCACGGTGCAAGCACGGATTGAGAAAGCGTGTGCAACCGCCGGGCGTGAACTGAAGCAAGTCCGACTGCTGGCAGTCTCAAAGACCAAGCCTCCCGAAGCTGTTGAAATTGCTGCGCAGTGTGGGTTGCGATTCTTTGGTGAGAATAAGGTGCAAGAGGCGCAAGTTAAAGTGCCTGCCTGTTCAGATGATCTGCAGTGGCACTTAATTGGACATTTGCAGAGCAATAAGGCTAAGCTTGCGGCGCAACTTTTCCATATGATCCATTCGGTGGATTCACTCAAATTAATGCGAGCGCTCGATAATCATGCGGAGCAGACCTTGCCGATTTTATTGCAGGTTAATGTCGCGGGTGATGTTGCCAAATTCGGGTTTAAGCCTGAGGAAGCACGGGAAGCATTGGAGAAGGCGAATGAGTCGGGGCATTGCGAGGTGCATGGTTTAATGACGATTCCGCCCTTTTCAGCAGATCCAGAGAA
The DNA here is from genome assembly GCA_003532555.1 of Verrucomicrobiota bacterium. Classification (GTDB taxonomy): domain Bacteria; phylum Verrucomicrobiota; class Kiritimatiellia; order Kiritimatiellales; family Pontiellaceae; genus Pontiella. The sequence continues at coordinate 4,105 of DOEU01000084.1, forward strand.
AACGCGGGCGCATTTTCGTGCGTTACGAGAGTTGCGCGACCAGTTGGAGCAAGAGGTGGGCATGCCCTTGCCAGAGCTTTCAATGGGAATGTCACATGATCTTGAAGTGGCGATTGAAGAGGGCAGTACGTGGGTGCGTATAGGAACAGATTTATTTGGAGCAAGAGGATGAAAATAACGTTTATTGGCGCGGGGAATATGAGTGAGGCGATTATTGCAGGCGCCTTGAAAAAGGAAGTGGTCACGGCTGATTCGGTTACGGTTAGTGATCCGCTTGAGGAGCGACGGAATTATATGCAGCATGCATACGCGGTTCGTGCGGAAGAAGATAATGCGCGTGCTGT
>DOEU01000094.1 GCA_003532555.1 Verrucomicrobiota bacterium
ACCCGTCGATATGATACGGAGCTCGACCGACTTGTTAAAACATGCACCACCGTGTTAGAACCTCTTTTAATTGTACTCGTAGCGTTAGTCGTTGGAGGCATTGCCGTTTGTTTACTTCTACCCGTTCTTACGCTGACAGATTCACTACATGTTTAACCAAAGGAACAAGATGAAAAAAAGAAACTATTCTACGCGTTCATCAAAAAGCGGTTTTACGCTGATAGAAATTATTCTCGTGGTGGTTATTATTGGTATTTTAGCCGGTATCGGTCTTCCAAAATTGGGTGGAAAATCAGATAAAGCCAAGATTGCTCAAGCGCAGGGGAATATTAATATGCTTAGTACAGCTATTATTGAATTTGAAATAATTAATGGGGACTATCCAACCACGCTGGATGGGCTGTTAGATGAATCAATGGGAGGACCCTTTTTAGGGAAGAAGAATATTCCTTCAGATCCGTGGGATAAGCCCTATGTATACGCAGCACCGGGAGCCAATAATACACATATGTTCGATATTTCATGCACATCTCCAAAAGGGATCTCAATCAACAACTGGGAGTAATCATGCGATCCTCTTATCGGGATCGATCAAAATCAACTTCTGGCTTCACACTCATAGAAGTCATACTAGTTTTGGTCGTGATAGTTATTATTGCAGGAATTGCCCTTCCTAATCTATCCGGATCATATGGAAATGCAAAACTTCGTAGTGCAGCTAGTAATATTGAGCGATTGGGGCGATATGCTAGAGGAATGGCCATCTTGCGAGAACAAAATCTTACCATGGTTATCGATGCAGAAAAAAAACTAATATATGTCGGTGCAGAAAAAAAAATGGCTTCTGATGAAAGTGATCACGAGTTAAATCAAGATGTTCTGAAACGCCTCGGCTATATTGATGGAACATCCGAAGAACACAATATAGCAATTGAAAAAGAAATATTCCGTTCTCTTCCCGATGGATTAAATGTTCGATATATTGAATTTGAAGGGACAATTCTCGATCTAGCGAATGACTTATACACTTTTGAGTTCTATTCCAATGGTCAAAGCGATGCATTTAAACTTATCTTGAGTGATCGAAAAGATCGTTCTATTCAAATTTATAGCGACCCTGTATCTGGAAAAGTTCGTTCTCAATTAATGAACTAAAAGCTATTAAATATCAATTTAACTAAGGCCGATTCAGGGCAATTTTTAATTCATCTAAATCAAAAACTGGCGGCTTGCATTCAAAGGATTGGCAAATATAAATAGATGCCTTCCCATTGACGGGTAACTTGTTTTTTGTATGGCTTGCGAGCTGCCGCCACTGTTCTCGATTCTGGTCGGTAATGTGAATAATTACATCGGAAGGCTGACGATGCATCTGAAGCCATTCAAGACACTCATCAACCTGTAATTCATGATTCCCAACGATTACGATTTCAGGACCACCTTGAAAGTGCCCTTGGAAGGCTAAAAGAGCCTGCATAAAGTTAAGCGATTGATCCTGTACAGGCTTTTCAAAAAGTCGGAATAAATCGGCAGCTGCTTTCTTCCATTTAGGATCTCCGGTGAGTCGGGCTATTCGAATTAAATTATCTAGATGAATCGAGTTTCCAGATGGAATGGCTCCATCATAAATCTCTTTCGGTCGAACAATAAGAGGGTCGACTTCTTGTGATGTCATAAAGTATCCAGCCTGTTGTTGATCTTTAAACAACCTCTCTATATGTTCTGCTAATTCCACTACTTTCACTATATAGCCAACATTCATGGTGGAATTATATAATTCCAATAATCCATTTATATAGAAAACATAATCTTCCAAGTTCCCCGGTATAATTGCCTCCCCATCACGCCAACGGTGCCATAAGTCTCCATTCTCTTTTGTTAAATATGTTTCCACAAATTGAGCGGCTTTTTCAGCAGCATGTACATACGTTCTACACTGCAAACTACGACCTGCTTTTGCTAATGCAGTTATCATGAGTCCATTCCAATCCGTTAATATCTTTGTATCTTTAAGCGGATGCACCCGCTTTTCTCTCTCTTTAAACAGAATCTTTTGAAGAGAAGAAAATCGATCTACTTCACTTTTATTGAGACGTTCTTTTAAATGAGGAATATTTCTACCAGTGTAGATCCCTGATGATTCATCTCGAAAATTACCCTTATCTTGAATATTCCAGATACGATTTATCCATGCCAAAGAATTGCCTAGAAGAGTGTCTAATTCCTTCTTCTCCCATGTATAGAAGATACCCTCTTCTCCCTCACTATCTGCATCCTCTGCCGTATAAAAACCACCATCGGGATGATTCATATCCCGAAGAATATAGGTGATGAGTTCATGAACCACATTTTCATAGAACGTATCGTTGCTGTGCTTATACGCTTCAATATATGGTATAATAAGAAGTGCTTGATCATATAACATCTTCTCAAAATGAGGGATCAACCATTCTGTATCGGTTGCATACCGGTGAAAACCATAACCAACTTGATCAAAAAGGCCACCTAACCGCATTTTTTCAAGAGTATATAAAGCGGCATTAATTTTCTCCTGATTGCCGGAACGTAATAAGAACAATAAACGATGGGGTGTCGGAAATTTAGGTGCTTCTCCAAAGCCACCGTTCTCTTTATCAAATTGTACAAGCAAGCTTGCTTCCGCATTTTTGATAATGGTTTCGTTGATTTCATTTGTATCAGCTAGAGCCGTAAGTTGATGAGAGACCAGATGATCGGTTATTTTTTCTGAGGCATCTTCTAGTTTATTTCGCTCTATTCTCCACATTTCATCCACACGAGTAATTAACTCTTTCATTCCAATTCTACCATATCGTTGTTCTGGTGGAATATAGGTTGCTGCGTGGAACGGTTTTTGATTGGGTAATAAAAACAGCGATAAAGGCCATCCCCCACTTCCGTTCATCATCTGACATACCGTCATGTAAATAGAATCAATATCCGGTCGCTCTTCCCGATCAACCTTAATACAAACAAAAACATCATTTAAAAGCTTTGCTATGGAAGGTTCTTCAAAAGATTCATGCTCCATAACATGACACCAGTGACACGTTGAATATCCTATGGATAGAAAGATAGGTTTATCTTCATCTCGTGCCTTCTGAAAAGCCGCTTCTCCCCATGGATACCAATAGACTGGATTTGAAGCATGTTGAAGTAGATAAGGGCTCTTTTCGTGAATTAATAAATTGGTCTGCTCCATTGTCATGATTTTAAGTCTACTCCTCTATTCAGACTCTATTAGAATTAATCAATTAGGTATTAAACAAAAGAACGAACTCTGTTCATTCTCTACCCCCTGAAAATGATATTCAAAAATCTATTGATATGTGCTTGCTCAACCAATCCTATCTTCTTATATTTTGCCCTCATTTGGCTGATAAACAGCCTGAAGCGAAGGCTGCCGTTCCTCCGGTATGTCAAAGCGGATTGTTAAATAAGATTAACTATAGGAGAGGAAATTATGGCAGATTCATCTGTTAAGTCATTGCACGTCCAAGAACTACTTGATGCAGGTTTGCACTTTGGTCACCAAACCAAACGCTGGAATCCCAAAATGAAACGCTATATTCATGGCGCTAAGAATGGCATCTACATTATTGATCTAAACAAAACTCTTTCACAGTTAGAATTGGCTAAGATGTTTTTAAAAGAAACGGTTCTACGCGGTGAAAAAGTTCTTTTTGTCGGCACAAAAAAACAAGCTCGAGATTTATTTGAAGAAGCTGCTTCAGGAGCCAGTCAACCGTATGTCATTCATCGATGGCTTGGTGGAATGCTTACGAATAATAAAACCATCCGTAGTTCTGTAGCTCGTATGCGCGATCTTCAGAAAATGGAAGAAGACGGTTCAATGGCAAAACTTCCAAAAAAAGAAGTATCAGTTCTACGCCGCGAACTGAATAAATTAGAACGTAACCTGACCGGTATTTCTGATATGGAACGCAAACCTGGAGCTCTATTCGTTGTCGATCTTAAACGTGAACACTTGGCACTTGCTGAAGCGGAACGTCTGAATATCCCTGTAGTTGCGCTAGTAGACACTAATGCCGATCCTGACCTTGTTGATTATCCTATTCCAGGCAATGATGACTCTGTGCGTTCTTTGAGTTTAATCTGCGATCAACTTGCTGAAACGATTAAGGAAGCGAATGCTGAATTCGAAGTTAAGGCAAAAGCCGAACGCGAAGCCCGTGAAAAAGCGGCTGAAGAAGAACGCACACGTGCCCAAGCTGCTCGTGCAGAACGTGATAAAAAAGAAGCTGAAGATAAGAAGAAGCGCGAAGAAGTCTTGAAGAAGATCAAAGAGCAGAAAAAAAAGGAAGAAGCAAAGAAAGTCCCTGCTAAAACTGCTGTAAATGAAACGCCAAAAGTTGAGATAAAAAAATCAACGATCTCGGAGGAAGCGGAAGTCGGAACACCAGAAGCATCGAAAGAGGAGGCGGAAGAAATAATAAAATCGGAACCTCTCACTGAAGAAGTTTCGACAGAAATTACTGAAATATCTGAAGCAAAACCAGAAGCATAAATTTTCAAAAGGAGTCGTTTTAATGTCCATCACAACAGGAATGATTAAAGAATTACGCGATGCAACAAGTCTAGGAATTGCCGATTGTAAAAAAGCTCTTGTGCAAACCGAGGGCGATTTTGATGCCGCAATTAAAATTCTGCGTGAAAAAGGAGCTGCCGTTGCAGCTAAACGCGCAAGTAAAGAAGCCAATGAGGGTAAAATTGATGCCGTAGTAACCGCAGATAGCCAACAAGCGGCAATGATTGAAGTCAATTGCGAGACTGATTTTGTGACTCGTAACGATGATTTTCAAGCCTTTGTTGGTGAACTTATTGATAATTCACTAAATTATGAAAGCGGTACTATGGCAGACGCTGTGGCCGTAAAAATAGAAGAAAAGATTGCACAAGTAGGTGAAAAAATATCTCTTCGTCGTAATGAAAAATGGAGTGTCAATGGTACAGGTGCTATCGCTGCATATATTCATATGGGTGGCAAAGTAGGTGTGCTTATCGAACTGTCATGTGAAAAGTCAGAGAGTGTTTCAAATGCAGACTTTCAAGAATTAGCAAAAGATCTGACCTTGCATGTAGCAGCTGCAGCTCCGGAATATCTTGCTCGTGATGATGTTTCATCCGGTCAAATCGAAAGTGAAAAAGAAATTTTTCGGAAGCAGCTCGCTGGTAAGCCCGAAAATATTATAGACAAAATTCTTATTGGCAAAGTGAACAAGTATTTTTCTCAAATCTGTTTCTTAGAACAAGGATTTGTGAAAGAAGAGAAAAAATCTATAAAAAATCTTATTTCTGAAAAAAGCAAAGCTATTGGCGACACCATTCAGGTAAAACGGTATATCCGTTTTCAGCTTGGGGGCGAATAGGAAAGCAAACGGAATGTTGAAAAAAACATAACTTGCCAATCACAATCTTTTTTTTTAGGTTTCATCATTTCTAAGGCTGAGTAGCTCAGTTGGTCAGAGCAGCGGAATCATAATCCGCG
>DOEU01000026.1:0-274 GCA_003532555.1 Verrucomicrobiota bacterium
AAAAACATCGGTATCATAATTTGACGTTTTCCCCTGCAAAACCGCACAAAGTCGCTCAAATCCCATCCCCGTATCGACATGCTTTGAAGCCAACTCTTCTAGCGAGCCATCCGACCGACGGTTATACTGAATGAACACCAAGTTCCAGATTTCAATTACTTCCGGTAAATCCGCATTCACCATCTCGCCGGTGGCTTTTCCTTCCGGCGTTAAATCATAATGAATCTCCGAACACGGCCCACAAGGTCCCGTTTCACCCATCTCCCAAAAATTA
>DOEU01000026.1:576-10542 GCA_003532555.1 Verrucomicrobiota bacterium
CCCATCTCCCAAAAATTATCTTTCTCATCAAACCGCAAGATATGCTCAGGATCAATATCGGTTACCTCTTTCCACAATTCAAGCGCCTCATCATCAGTCTTGTAGACCGTTGCCCAGATTCGATTCTTATCAAGCTTCCATACATCCGTCATTAGCTCCCAAGCATAGGCAATCGCTTCCCGCTTGTAATAATCACCAAACGACCAATTGCCTAACATCTCAAAAAAAGTGTGATGATAGGTATCATGCCCTACCTCTTCCAAATCATTGTGCTTCCCCGAAACCCGAATACATTTTTGCGTATTCGCCACCCGCTTCTCACCGGCTTCGCGCGCGCCCAAGAAAATCTCTTTAAACTGATTCATTCCCGCATTCGTAAAAAGCAACGTAGGATCTGCCGGCAAAACCACCGGAGAACTCGGTACCACCGCATGATGCTTCGATGTAAAAAAATTAAAAAATGACTGCCGTATTTCGTCTGCCTTCATACTATTCCTACCCAAATATTATTCTTATTAATGAGCGCTATTTATACGTATAAGCCGACTTCGATGCAACGGTGGAATTCCTTATCAAACCGTTCCGTCAGACAAAGGCTGTAATCGACTTTCTATCATCATCACCGCATTATCCCATCCCGCCTTCAGTAATCCCAAATCTTGTTTAAGGCGCGTTTGATACATATATCGCTCAGCACTTGAAAGAGACTGTATATTATCCCGCCCGCTTAATTCCCGCTCCAACTCCCGTTGCCAAAACAAAAGAATATAATTCTGCGCAAGAGCATCCTCGCTAACTTCCGAATCAAAGGTCTTCGATAAACCGATCTGCACCCTAGTTAAGCACTGCCGCAACTCTTCCTCAAACTCATTTAAATGCTGCGCCAAAAAGTCAGGTTCCTGCTCCATTAAAGATTCAACCAATGTGCGACACGCCGGATCTTGAAAAAACCGACTTGGCAAATATCGCTTAATCAAAGGCTGGACCACATGGTGGTGATGAACCAACAACTCCAGTAGCTCCGTCTCCTCTTTTGGAAAAACCATCGCCTTCACCTGCGCGGAAGACCCCTCAGATTCTACCGGCTTCCGCATCATGGGCTTGGGATGTTGATTCAAATCATATTTCAAGGCATCCACCGAAAGGTTCAATCGTTCTGCCGCCTCTTGCAACAACGAATCCCGACGCGTAGCAGAGCGAATCGGGCGAATGAACGCTAAGACCGCCTTAACCACCCGCAACCGACCCGCCTCGGTGGTTTGATTTTCCAAAGCCTGTTGTTGATCAATCAAATACGCCAACGCGCCCGGTGCCTCACTTAGCAATCCCTCAAGTACCTCAACCCCATGATCCCGAATCAGTGAATCCGGATCCTCTTTTTCCGGCAACGTAGCCACCCGCACACTCAACTCTTCTGTCGTGAAAAGTAACGCCGTGGCCAACGCCGCTTTCACACCCGCAGCATCCGCATCAAAAACCAAAACCACTTCATCCGCATATCGTTTAATCAATCGGGCATGCTGCTCAGTCAATGCAGTCCCCTGCGAAGCAGCCACATGCGTTAACCCCGCTTGGTGACAGCGAATGGCATCGATCTGCCCTTCAACAATAATCGCCTGCCGCCGCTCCACAATCGCCTTGCGGGCTTGATCAAAAGCGAAGAGTACCTGCGACTTTTTAAAAATGGGCGTCTCTGGACTATTCACATATTTTGCGCCCCGATCAGCCCGATTCATAATACGACCCGAAAAACCAATCACGCGTCCCATAGGATCACAAATCGGGAACATCACCCGCCCCCGAAACCGATCATAATGACTCTCTTTTTCTCCTCTCTCAGAAGACACGGCAAGCCCCGCCCGCTCAAGATCAGTAGCCTCATAACCCTTCTTCAAAGCCCGCGATAAAAGCCCCTCCCACTCATCCGGAGCAAAGCCAACCTGAAACGTCTTCAGCATCTCCACCGGCAAATCGCGCTCCTGTAAATATCTTCGAGCCACTTCGCCCTCCTTACCCTGCATCAGGATGCGATGATAATACGCAGCTGCCTCCGCCTGCAACTTGAGCAAGACCTCTTTACCACCCTGATCATCCCGGTGGCCGCCTTCAAAAACAACCTCAACACCAGCCCGATCTGCAAGTAACTGAACTGCGCTTATGAAATCAACTTTTTCGTATTCCATCACAAACCGGAAAATGTCGCCCCCAGCACCACACCCAAAACAGTGATAGATCTGACGCTCATCATTGACCGTAAAAGAAGGGGTTTTCTCTTTGTGAAAAGGACAACAACACTTATGCGTACTTCCCCGTCGACGCAACTCCGGCAGATACGCCGTAATCACATCTACGATGTTTGAACGTGATCGAATCTCCTCGATCGTCTCTTTAGGAATCAAAGCCATAAAAAATAAGTAAGCGGATTGCTTAAAGCCGCACAACCCCCAAGCGCTATTCGATCACTTCTGCCGGCGTCGGCAACTTAACACGGTCTCGCAATGCATCCATCTGCTCCTCTACCCGCTCCCGATTGACGTATTCGGTTGCCATGGGTGCAATTCGTTCACAGACCCACCTCCCCACCAATGAACGGTCTTGCAACTCCGAACGAATCAACTCACTCCCCAATTGAGCAACCAAGCTTAACAACAAAATGGCCAAAACCGACCCACGTAAAAAGCCAAATAAGAACCCGAGGCCTTTATCCGTTCCATCCGAAATATTCGTTAACATCGCACTCGCTAGCAGTTGCTTTAACAACACGAAAAGACCAATCGAAAGCAACGCTAGCGCCAATAATCCTAGTGCTGTGACTTTAGCAATACTCCAATCTGGAAAATGATTCGCCAAATATTCCAATAACACGGGATATGCCACATACAAAGCAACCATCGTTAATACAAACGTAATCAACGTAGCCAGTTGGCGTGCAAACCCTTCGCGCAAACCAAATACGCCAAAAAGAAGCGCCACGACACTCACCCCAATATCCAAACCGCTCCACTCCATAAATGCCTCCTTATTCATTATCTTCTTATCACGCGAAGTGAAAGCAGGTCAATCATACGCCTTTATCTCTCCCAGATGAAGATTTACCCTTCCAGCCAAATCAACTAGATTACACGTAAGGAATTAAAAATTATGTATACAAAACAAACCAAAATTGTTTGCACAATTGCACATAATCGCTGCGAACCTGAATTTATCAAAGACTTGTTTGACGCCGGCATGAATGTCGCGCGGCTCAACACCGCACACATTGAAGTCGAAGACGCTGCATCGATTGTGAAAAACCTTCGTTCCGTCTCAGATCGGATTGGTATCCTCATCGATACGAAAGGCCCCGAAGTTCGTATTCGTGATCTAGAAACTCCACTGGCAGTGGTGGCCGGTGAAACACTTCATGTTTCATCAGATGTACAACCCGAGCATGGATTTTGTGTAAATTACGATGCATTTGTGAATGAAGTCCCAATAGGAAGTGACCTACTCATCGACGATGGAGAAATTCATCTCATAGTCGATGGGAAGGAGAGTAATTGCCTTATTTGCCGTGTAACCAACAGCGGGGAAATTAAAAATCGTAAAAGCGTGAACGTCCCTGGTGTTAATATGAAGATGCCATCTCTAACCGACAAAGACGCGCGCTTTGTTGAATGGGCTACTGACAATGAAATTGAATTTATTGCTCACTCATTCGTTCGTAATCGCGATGATGTTATGGCCATTCAAAGCATCCTCGACCGCCGCAAATCCCCAATCAAAATCATCGCTAAAATCGAAAATCGTGAAGGTATTGATAACCTTGATGCCATCCTCGATTGCGCACATGGCGTCATGGTCGCACGCGGCGATCTTGGCATTGAAGTTCCTGCCGAAGAGGTCCCTAATATTCAAAAACGAATGATTTCCACCTCCATCAAAAAAGTGAAGCCCGTTATTACTGCCACCCAAATGCTACACTCCATGATCGATAATCCCCGTCCGACTCGTGCAGAAGTCTCCGACGTTGCAAATGCGATTTATGATGGTACCGATGCATTAATGCTTAGCGGGGAAACAGCATACGGAAAATATGCAGTAGAAGCTGTTCAGACGATGACCAATATCGCCAAAAAAGTAGAGGCCGAAAAAGAAGCCTCAAGTGTTACAATCCCAGTGGTTCAACAAAAAAATGATCTGATGCCCCGAAATTTTATCTCTAAATCAGCTGTTGAAATCTCAGCTCGAATAGGCGCTAAAGTTATTATAACAAGTACGCGTTCAGGGGATACCGCTCAGATCTGTGCATCCTACCGATGCCGTACCCCAATTGTTGCATACTCCGAGACTCCGCGAACTGTTCGTGAATTGTCTCTCACATACGGAGTTTATGCACAATGTATAGAGGTTCCACCAGAATGTGCAGACTTAGTGAATAAAACCGTCAATATGCTAATCGAAGAAGGCGTTCTAACGCCTGAAGATGTCGTCTGCTACATAGGCGGAGGTCAAGTGAAGGCAAAGTATACAAATTTGCTTCAAATTGATAAAGCAGCTTACCTAATAAAGCAGTAATCGAACTAGGCCTGTGAAATAAAATTGCGAAGAACATAGTTAAGAACTCCACCATTTTTTAGGTATTCAATCTCAAGTGGAGTGTCTACACGCGCCTTTACTTTAAATGATTTCTCGCCCGCATGAACCTGAAGAATCTTCCCCGGAGAAAAATCGGTGGCAATACCTTCAAGCGTGAAAAGTTCACTGCCATCTAAACCCAGACTTTCGGCTGTTTGACCGTCGATAAATTCACAAGGAACAACACCCATACCCACTAAGTTAGAGCGATGTATCCGTTCAAAACTCTCAGCGATCACCGCTTTCACGCCCTGCAGCTTCGTTCCCTTAGCCGCCCAGTCACGTGATGAGCCCGCGCCATACATTTGACCAGCAAGAATCACCAACGGAGTCCCCTCCTCTTGATAAGCCATAGCCGCGGTGTAAAAGGGAAGTTCTTCGCCGTCTTTCAATGTAAAGCCGCCCATCCGATCGACTAATTTATTATCGATTCGAATGTTACCGAAGGTGCCACGCATCATCACTTCATGATTTCCGCGACGAGATCCAAAGCTGTTGAAGTCCCGCTTCATGACTCCCCTCTCGGTTAAATATCCGGTTGTCGGATTCTCTTCTGGGATCACCCCTGCCGGTGAAATGTGATCCGTGGTAATGAAATCCCCAAAGTATCCCAGTACCGCGGCATTTTGGATATCACTCAAAGCACTTGCCGGTTTCTCACATCCTTCAAAGAAGGAGGGCTCCCGAATATAAGTTGAATCAGCATCCCACGAAAAAGTCTCACCCGTTGCCGCATCCAAGGCATTCCACTGATCATTCGCCGTAAAAACATCGGCATAGACTTCCCGATAATAATCGCTATTCGCTGAGACCTTCACGGCATCAACAAGCTCTTCACCTGTAAACCAAATATCCTTCAGATAGACCGCATTTCCATTTGAATCCTCCCCAATCGGATCGCTCTGCAAATCGATATCAACAGTTCCTGCCAGCGCATAAGCTACAACAAGAGGTGGCGATGCTAGGTAATTTGCCTTGGTCAAAGGGTGCACACGACCTTCAAAGTTTCGATTTCCAGATAAGACTGCCGCCACCGTTAAATCCTGTTCACGTATTGCTGCTTCAATTGGTTCATCTAGCGGACCGCTATTTCCAATACAAGTCGCACATCCATATGCCGCTATATTAAAGCCTAATGATTCAAGTGAACTCAATAAGCCCGACTCTTTTAGATATTCAGTTGCCACCTGCGATCCCGGAGCCAAAGAGGTCTTAACATAGCTCGGAACCTTTAACCCCTTCTCCACTGCCTTCTTTGCCACTATACCGGCGCCCATTACCAGACTTGGATTTGATGTGTTGGTACAACTCGTAATCGAGGCAATCACAACCGCGCCTTCTGGCAATACCCCAACACCTGTTGCATCCGCAGTTTTTCCACTTGGAGTGAAATCTTCTTGGAACTCTTTTTTCACTCCACTTAAGGGCAATCGCTGGTGTGGCTTATTCGGTCCCGCCATCACCGCCTCGACACTTGTTAAATCCAACTCTAATGTAGCGTTATAGTTCGCTTCGTCCGCAAAGCCCCAAAGACCCTGTGCTTTACAATACGCCTCAACGAGCTCGCACTGCTCATCCGTCCTACCTGTTTCTTTGAGATATTCAATTGTCTTCTCATCGATCGCAAAGAATCCCATGGTAGCCCCATACTCCGGACCCATGTTTGCGACCGGACATCGATCTGCCAAGGAAAGGTTTGCCGCACCTTCGCCATAAAATTCAACAAACTTTCCAACTACACCTAACTCACGTAACATCTGTGTAACGGTCAAAGCCAAATCTGTAGCTGTTACACCAGGAAGTAATGCGCCTGTTAACTTAAAACCCACCACTTCAGGAGTTAAAATCGGAATTGGTTGTCCTAACATCGCTGCTTCAGCCTCAATGCCGCCTACACCCCAGCCAAGTACGCCCATACAATTAATCGTCGTCGTATGCGAATCAGTGCCAACGAGTGTGTCTGGATAAACCACACCATCTTCACCTTGCATCACGCAATCCGCCAAGTACTCCATATTGATTTGATGGCAGATGCCAAGCCCAGGTGGAAGTACACGTAATTTATCAAAAGCTTGCTGACCCCACTTTAGAAATTTATATCGCTCTTCATTCCGCTCAAACTCTCTATCCACATTCAACTGAAATGAAGACGCATTACCGGTATCATCCAGTTGTACTGAGTGATCAATTACCAAATCCACGGGAATCAAAGGTTCAATTCGTCCTGCCGGCTTGCCTGCTTTACCCATCGCTGAACGCAATGCTGCTAAATCAACTACACAAGGAACGCCGGTGAAATCCTGTAATAACACCCTCGCCGGCATGTAGGGAAGTTCTTGCTTTTCTACACTTGGATTCCAATTTGCCAATGCCTCTACTTGCTCTTCTGTATAAGCAGGGTGACTTTGCATACGCACCAATGACTCTAATAAAATCTTCACAGATTTCGGCATGCGCGATAAGGAACCTACACCAGCATCTTCCAAAGCCGATAGGCTGTAATAATCAAATTTATTGCCATTTGATAGGTTTAGTTTTTTTCGTGTAAAATCAAATTTAGACATTCTTTATGTCCCTTCAACAAATATTATGAATATAAACCTACTTACTCAAAAACTTCCTGTCAACGTCGTTGGCCTAGGCGCCATCAAGAAATAAAATCCATGGGCCGCTTCTGAGCATAAGCTACGACATCTTCTATATCATCGGCCGCCAATCCATACCAAAACACCGACCAACGAGCATATTGCTTGCAGCCATCCGAACGATGCATGTACCAAGCAGAAAACGGATTGCCTGAACGTGCCCGCCAAAAAAAAGAAGTATGCTTATCGCATAACATCCCCCACATCAATTTAGCCACCCCATCTCCTCGCACCATCGGGGTCACTGCAAACTTAGATAGATAATTTTGATTTGCCTGTTCCTCAATCAAAGCAGCACCGCATAACCCTAATTCATCATGCTCCGCCCAAACCACTGAAACGATAGATCTCAAGAAAGCAACGGATGACATAGGACATCCAAAACTTTCTTCTAAAAGATTCAGCAGAGCCGCCTCCTCTTCCGAAGTAAGTTCATCCTTAATTGTAACCTTCATGATTGATTACGTTTCGTATCTCGAGCAAGCCGCTTTAAACGACCTTCCAATAAAGCCTTCTTTACAGGAGACATTCGATCAATAAACAGGACCCCATTTAAATGATCTAATTCATGCTGAATAGCACGTGCCAATAAACCCTTTGCGTGAAATGCATGAGGTGTTCCTTTTTCATCAAAAAAAGCTACATTAACCTCACTCCACCGCTCAATATCGCCCGAAATTCCAGGAAAACTTAGACAGCCCTCAGTCCCTTGCTCCGTCTCTTCTGAATGCGATTCAATGACAGGGTTGATTAATACCATGGGCATCTTCACATCTGGATGCAATCGATCTCCTTTAGAATCCACATCGCTCTCTGGAGGGATGTCGATTACAAATAATCGCTCGGTCCGTCCCACCTGTTCAGCAGCCAATCCAATTCCGTACGAGGCATACATTACATCATACATCTCTTTAACAAGATCTGCTAACGTATCCGTAAACTCCACTACTTCTTTCGCTCTCTCACGAAGAACCACCTCGCCGTACATCTTTAATTTCAAACTCATACAAGTAGCTTTGCCTTTAGTAGGGAATCCGGTCAATGGAAAATTATTCACCCACTTTACTAATATGTAAGTAAAAGTGTTTTATTTTGACACTCGCTTCCCAAATCGAATGGCGTACGGCATACTCCATGCTATGGAAAATAATGATAACAACCGTGGAAGACTTTCTATTACCATTCACCCTGAAAATAGACAGACCGTATATAACTGGCTCGAAGATACCTTCTCTATAAGCCCCGTTGAAACCCAGCGTCCCCAATCACCTATTTTGCAACTGGATGCCTACTTCGAAACCCTCTTGCATGCACAGATCGCCTTGCAAGTGCTTCCAGCCACTCTACCCATACTTCATGCCGAAGCAAACGAACTGCGCGCAGAAGAATGGACCACTTTCTGGCAACATCACTTTAAAATCGAAGAGATAGGCCGTAATCTGCGGATTGTTCCTTACTGGGAAGATCCCCCTGAGGATCAACGAAAGAACCTCATCATAAACCCCGGACTTAGTTTCGGAACCGGAGGCCACTTCACAACTCGGTTTTGCCTCGAACAACTTGAAATAGCTATTCAACAAAAACAACCTAAGTCACTCCTCGATGCTGGAAGTGGAAGCGGCATCCTCTCTATTGCTGCAGATAAATTAGGAATCGAACATATCCATGCATTTGATCTAGACCCTGTTTCAATAGAGCAAGCAGATGCCAATGCATCACGCAATCGAAGTCCCATTAGCTTTAAAACTGCAGACCTTCTCAATGAGGAATTCTATCTGCCAAGTGCGGACCTAATTTGTGCAAATATTCTCACGGGTGTGCTGCTTCAAGCAGCACCAAAACTCATTCAAGCTACTAATCTAAGACTCATTTTATCCGGGATTCGTGAAATCGAAGCTGATGCCGTCGCAGATACATTCATTCAATACGGAGCACAAGAGGTTTCTCGCGATGGAGACGGTGAATGGTGTGGAATCGTTTTAGATAAATACCTTAAACGATCTCCCTACTAGTTCTAAAAAATAATTCACTTAAGCTTCATAGATCAATTCTCAATCCATTCGGAAACGATAAAATGTCGTATTACTAACCGCGGGGATATCCATCTCTAAGGAATGTTCTGTTGCACTCCATGACTCTGTCAGATCATTGCTTTCATCCACTGTTAATGATATCCGTGCGGTTCCGTTACTAACACTAATTGTGCTGCTCCCCACTCTCAAGTCTCTCATCATCGCTTGAGCTTCGGCCATTGAGTACCCGTTAGATGTGGTCTCAATCTGTTCTACTATATTACTGATAACCTCAATTTCGCTTTCTAAGGAATCAACGTCAGCAATGCGGGCTTGAATTTCTAAATTTAGAGACGAGATTAGTAAACTTTGGATCTGCTCGACACCTAATATATCAGAGTTTATATCCAGCGTAACTGCATCGATATAATTACTTAGAGCAGCATCAGAAGCATCGCTCATAACAGCAACCGCGGCTATGTAATTACTTAGTGTCTCATGAGAGTCATATACAAAGCTACTTAGGACTGTGTTCATGGCCGAGTCCGCAACAGTAAATGCACTCTGGATAGCTGTGTCTTCAGAAGCAAACTCACTCCGGATAGCTATGTCTTCAGAAGCAAACTCATCTCGAACGTTTGCATCAGCACTTTGATATGCTGCTATGACACTAGAATCATCGGCTAAGCGAG
>DOEU01000032.1:0-6984 GCA_003532555.1 Verrucomicrobiota bacterium
CGCCTCGTTGTGCTGCTTCGCCTTGGGCATAGACTTCCACGCCGAACTCATATCCATTTTCAGTAAGCCATGCGGTGAGTGTTTTGGGTGGCAGGTTTTCATTGGTGGAGATGGTTCGAAGTCGTTCTTTGGCAAGAGAAGGTATGGGAAGTGGAGTGTCTAGGGCAACGGGTGAGGTGAGGATAATGAGGGGTTCATCGGTTGAAAGGCGTGCGAGAAGTTGGAGGTGCTGTCCAATAACAGCGGGATCTTCACTTTCAGGGTGGAACGGATACACTGCTTGTTCGGCCTTTTTGAGAGTGAGGAGGGTTTCATGAAGTTGTTGCATTTCTCGGTTGTCACTGGCAATCCAGAGAAGGGTGGTGGTTTGTTCCATAAATTGAAGAGCGAGAAGGGCTTGAACGCTCAAGGGTATGTCACCGGTACGAATGGCTGCAGGGATGGGTTGCAGGGCAGAACCTTCATGGATCTCAGAAAGGGTTATGTTGAGGTGAGATAACGACATGCGAGGGAACCTAGCGAATGATTTACGGCTTGGGAAGGTTGGACTTTATGATTGGGTAGGGTAAGTTTCATTTTCGTGAAAGGGGTTGATAAAGATGGAAATAAGCGCAGAGCCAGAAGAGTGGAATAGGTATGAGTCGCTCTCAATCTTGGAAAAGGGTGAGGTATTGAAAGGTTCACCGCATACGTTGGTGGCGCAGCAATTTGTTCGAAATGATCTCGAACGCCTCTGTTCGTTAGCCACCGAAATTCGGCGTCTCAGTAAGAGTTACGATGGAAGTTGCTTTTTAAAAAATCTTCTTTGCGATAAGCGAGCCATGCTCTATTTCGCGCAACCATCTTCGCGAACGTATCTTTCCTTTCTAGCAGCGTGTCAGACGTTGGGTTTGGATACGATGGATGTTCGGGATAGCAAAACCTCAAGTGAGGTGAAGGGCGAATCACCGGAGGATACGGTTCGAACTTTTAGTTCGTATGTGGATATGATCATTATGCGCCATCCGCAGGGAGGTTTTTCTGAACGAGTTGCTTGGATGTTATCGCACAGTAATCGGGAAGTGCCGGTCATCAACGCCGGTTCTGGTGCAGATCAGCACCCCACGCAGGCATTATTGGATATTTACACATTAGAACGGAGTTTTGAAAAGCTGAATGGCATCGATGGAAAGACAATTTTATTTGCAGGCGATTTAAAACGCGGTCGGACGGTCCGCTCTTTAGCGTGGTTACTTACGCTCTATCGCGATGTTCAATTGGTTTTTGCGGCTCCTGATGCGCTTCAAATAGGTGCGGATATTTTAGCGATGTTGGAAGAGGCGCATGTCTCGTATCGCTTGTGTGGCCGTGTACAAGATGCGCTGAGAGAAGCGGATGCGATCTACATGACGCGTTTGCAGGATGAGTGGGACCAGCAGGGCGAAACGAGTTCGATGTGTACGACTGATTTTCGGATCAGTGCGGCTGATCTACCGACGATGAAGAAACATGCGGTTGTGATGCATCCATTGCCGCGACGCCAAGAGGTTGATTCAGATCTGGATAATGAGCCGCAAGCGATTTACTGGCGTCAGATGCGAAATGGTATGTGGATTCGGGCGGCGTTAATTTTGGAGGCGTTTAATCGATCAGACGCCCTTGGGGATTGGAAGGAGGCGTGAGATGAAAAATTTGATTTCATTGCGTGATTGGAGTAGAGAGCGTATTGAGCATGTGTTGCAGTTGGCAGCGGATATTAAAAAAGATCCGATTGCGTTTAAGAATGCAATGGCACAGCGTACGCTGCTGATGATTTTTGAAAAACCGAGTTTACGGACGCGGTTATCTTTTGAAGCGGGTATGACTCAAATGGGAGGGCATGCAATCTATTATCATACCGGTAATTCCCCGATGGGTTCGGGAAAAGAGTCGATCAGTGATTCGATGAAAGCAGCCTCTCGATTTGTGGATTTAATTATGGCTCGGCTCTTTAAGCATAATGACTTATTGGAGATGGCCTCTGAGGCCACTGTTCCGGTGATTAATGCATTAACAGATGATTCTCATCCATGCCAGATCTTGGCTGATTTATTATCGATTCAAGAGAAGCGAGGTAACCTGAATGGATTGAAATTGGCGTATGTGGGTGATGGGTTTAACAACGTAACCCACTCGCTGATGACTGGAGGTGCGAAATTAGGAATGCATGTGGCGGTGGCTTCACCCCCCAGTTCATCGTATATGCCGCGTGCGGATATTACGGAGTTGTGTTATAGCTATGCTGCTATATCTGGAGGTTCTATTTTGGTGACGGAATCAGCGGAAGAAGCAGTACGAGATGCGGATGTAGTCTATACCGATTCATGGATGAGTTATCATATTCCTGAGGAGCAAGAAGCCGAACGGATTGAGCTGTTTATGCCATATCAGGTGAATCAGGCGCTTCTATTGCATGCAAAATCGGATGCGTTATTTATGAATTGTCTACCGGCTAGACGAGGATGTGAGCAGACCGCTGAAGTGATTGATGGACCACAATCTATTGTCTTTGATCAGGCAGAAAACCGGCTTCATGCGCAAAAAGCTGTAATGCTTGGCCTGCTTAGTACGACTTAATTTTGTGCGTATATTAATTGTTAAATTATTTCCAGCAGCTGAGCTTTTCCATGCATTACCGACCGTGCATCAATTGCGTCGGGCATATGGAGCCAAAATAGATTGGGTGGTTCATGAGCAGGGGGCAGAAATGGTTGCCTGTTTCGATGATGTGAATCGTGTGATTGTCTATCCTGAAGATGAACTGAAGCACGCGAATCGTCAAAATTTCCGAAAAGAACTACATCAAGAGACCTATGATCTGGTTGTTGATTTACAAGGAGCCATGCAGAGTGCGTTGGTATGTAAAAGTGCACGTAAAAACCGCGGTGCTGAGGTGCTAGGGCCCTCCTTCCAGACGGAGGGAGCTTGTTTTATGTATACCGCCACTACGGGGATTCGCGATCGAGAGCGACATCCAGTAGTGGAGTGTATGGATGTGTTGCGGTATCTGGATATTCAAACCCAACCCATTGCCTTCCCGTTGCGATTCCCGATGCCCTTTTTGGCCAAATCGTTACCGCATTCTTTTGTTGCGTGTTCACTGGATGGGGTGCGTAAGAAAGATCGTCTAACAGCAGCTTTTTGGATTGAGACGGTACAACGTTTGAATCATCCGGTTGTCTTGTTGGGAGGTAGAGACTCGGAAGAGTTAGCGGATGAAGTCGAAGATTCATTGCTCGATTTGCCTATCTACAACTTTGTTCGCCAAATCAATCTGGCCGAGCAGGGAGGCGTGATGCAGGCCGCGGAAACCGTGATCGCCTGCGATGCGCTCTCGGTTCACATGGCGGCGTATTTACGTTGCCAGACGATAGCTCTATTTGGTTCTGGCAAAACGACTCGAATGCAACCTTTCGATTCGTTGTGCAGCGTGATAGAAGGTTCAGATATTGAGCCCAAAGCGATTGTTGCTGCACGGGATGAATTAAAGGAGCAGCGTGGAGAAGTTGTTAGTTTTTGATCTGGATGGAACCCTAATTGATTCGCGGGCAGACCTTGCGGCGGCGGTCAACACGGTGCGAGCGGAACAAGGTCTAGATTTGTTAACGGTCGAGCAAGTTAAATCATTTATCGGAAATGGAATCCGTAAATTAGTTGAGCGGTCGTTTGCCGATGCAACGGTTGATCTGCCGGTTGTTCTGGAACGCTATCGTACTGTTTATTACCGTCAATCAGTAGTTTATACGAATATATATCCTGGCGTTAAAGCTGGATTAGCACAACTGCAGGAAGCGGGCATGGTAAGCACGGTTTTAACCAACAAGCCGGGCGGTGTAAGTCGTTCTATTCTAGAGGTATTGGGGCTGTTACCTTTTTTTAAAACGGTGATCGGTGCGGAAGACGGCTATGCTTTAAAGCCGAGTTCAGAGGGATTACGTGCCTTGATGGAGGAGCATAAAGTGGATGCTCATTCATGTTGGATGATTGGGGATCATCATACCGACGTGATGGCTGGAATGGATGCAGATGTGAGTACGTGTTTTGTCTCGTATGGGTTTGGACATACGGATGATTTAAAACCGACCGAACATTTTGCTTCATTTTCCGAGGTAGTGGAGTACTTTCTCCAGTCATGAAAAGTTATCTATCTGAACTATTCAGCTCCATACAGGGCGAAGGGCCCTATGTAGGCGAACGGCAGCTGTTTATGCGGTTTTGCGGGTGTCATCGTGATTGCGTCTATTGCGATACGAATACGCAACGAACAGAAACGGTAATGGTGGAGCGGGTACCAGGGAGTGGAGCATTTGAATCTGTTCCGAATCCGTTATCGGTGGATGATTTGATTGATTGGGTGCATGTTTTAGATCATAAAAAAAATAATCGCCATATTTCATTAACAGGTGGAGCGCCGTTACTACAGGCTAAATTTTTAAGCGAATTATTGCCGAGGTTAGAGAATGAAGGCTATCACAATTATCTTGAGACGGCTGGTGATCTTCCTCAGCAGTTGGAATCGATTATTGAATATTTAGATGTAGTGGCCATGGATGTGAAGCTCTCGAGTGTCACACATGAAAAAAACACGTTCCCGGCTCACTGGCAATTTTTGAGTTGCTTGCGAAAGTATAACGTGGATAGCTTCATTAAATTGATCGTTTCAGAAGAGACCAATGAATCGGAATTGATGGAAGCCGTCAAAGGTATTCATAAATCAGGCGGTCAGGATACAATCGTAGTTTTGCAGGCCTTGAGCGCTACGGAGCGCGTTTCGAATATTCCTTCGGTACAACAGCTAATGCGCTGGCAGGAAAAAATTGCGGACGTGTTGCCATTTGTGCGGGTGATTCCGCAGACGCACAAGATGATGGGGATGCTCTAATGAGTCTCGCGGGTCGGAAAGCTGTGGTGTTGTTGAGCGGAGGGCTGGATTCAGCCACCGTGTTGGCGATGGCGGAATTCGATGGTTTTTCGTTGTATGCCATGTCTTTTTCATACGGACAGTGCCACGCGGTAGAGCTTGACTGTGCGCGGGCATTGGCAGCTGAATCTTCGGTGATCGAGCACCGCGAAGTGGAAATTGATTTGAGTAGCTTAGGCGGCTCCACATTGACAACAGATGCTGCAGTGCCCAAACATGATTCGGTTGATGAGTTGTCGGATGAAATACCAAGCACCTATGTGCCGGCACGTAATACGATTTTTCTCTCCTATGCCTTGGCGTGGGCAGAAGTGCTTAAAGCTACCGATATTTTTATTGGAGTTAATGCTCTCGACTACAGTGGATACCCCGATTGCCGACCCGAATATATTGCGGCCTTCGAAGAGATGGCCAATCTGGCTACAGCTGCCGGTGTGAGCGGAAATCGATTGGTGATTCACACACCTTTAATTCATTTGACCAAAGCCGAAATCATCAAGCGAGGTATTTCTTTGGGGGTTGATTATGGAAAAACGACCAGTTGTTATGATCCAGCACCGGGGGGGGTGGCTTGTGGACATTGCGATTCGTGTTTGCTACGGTTAAAAGGCTTTTCGGAGGCGGGTATCGTAGATCCGCGTCGTTATAAATAATCGGAGATCACTATGTCACGTATGATGATTGAAAAAATATTTTCGTTTGATTCGGCGCATTTTTTGCCGCATGTGCCGGACGATCATAAATGCCGTAATTTGCATGGACACACCTACACCGTGAAAGTCGAAGTGATTGGTGAGTTAGATCCAGCCATGGGTTGGGTCGTTGATTTTGGCGATGTTAAAAGCGTAGCGAATCCGCTGATCAAAGAGCTCGACCACAAATTGTTGAATGAGATTAAGGGACTAGAAAATCCAACTGCTGAAAACTTGGCACTCTGGTTTTGGAATCAAATGAAACCTGCACTGCCTGAGCTTTTTCAGATCACCGTGATGGAAAATCCAACTAATGTTGTTCGCTATCGAGGGGATTAAGCCTCACTTGAATCAACCTTCACAATCGAAGTGATCCCACCCCGTGGCGTGAACTCCGCTTCCACGATTAATTTTCTTGGAGAGAGAAGCTCGTCGAGATCGCTGTAGACTCGATTTACGATTTCTTCATAGAACGTGCCTGTCTGCCGGAACGAAAAGAGATAGAGCTTTAATGATTTGCTCTCCACAATCACTTCATCAGGAATGTAATCAATCGTGATATGGGCAAAATCGGGCTGACCCGTCAGGGGGCATAGTGAAGTAAATTCCGGTGTCTTGAACGTGATCCAGAAGTTACGCTCCTTGTTTAGGTTTTCAAAAGTCTGCAACTCCGCTTCATCAGGATTCATCGGATATTTAAGTTCACCCTTTTTTAATAAAGTCAGTTGAGATAAACGTTTTTCATCGCTCATGTTTAATCCTCCAAATAAGAAAACAATCATAGCGGGGTGCTTCTGCGGCGCAAGCTGTTATTGACCGGACTTCGGCAATGGGGTCTACTAGATGAGGATTAATTATGAATTTTAACGAACCGCAAAATATCGGTGGCTTACAAGGAATGACGCCTAGCGTGCGTTTTTTGCTAATCCTCAATGTGTCCATTTATATCGGAGAGCGTCTGTTTGGCTTCCCATTTTCGGGGTTTTTTGCGCTACCAGCGATTTGGTGGGAAACACTCTCGTTTGGGCGGTTATTTACCTACATGTTCATTCATGCGAATTTTAATCATCTCTTGGTGAATATGATTGGGCTCTTTTTCATTGGACCGGCGGTGGAGCGGACAATGGGGTCGTATCGTTTCATGATTCTGTTTTATGTAAGTGGGATTCTCGGTGGATTGGGTTGGTCGTTATTGGCGAACCCGGGCACGTATTGTGTTGGGGCTTCTGGAGGATTAATGGGCACATTGGGTGCGTTTGCCGCCCTCTATCCCAATGCGCGGTTACTGCTGTGGTTCGTCTTCCCGGTACGTGCATGGGTGCTGGTGCTTGGCTTGGCGTTGTGGGAGTTGAG
>DOEU01000032.1:7364-9173 GCA_003532555.1 Verrucomicrobiota bacterium
GCAGGTTTTTCTTATGCCTTTGCTTGGAAGGATGGCGAACAACTCCAGCAGTGGTGGGCGCGGTTTTCTCCGTTTGGAGGTCAATCGAGTAAAAAGGGGTTTTCGGAGAAAGATCCAGTTTCGAGCGAAGAGATTAATCGCATTCTTGAGAAGATTGGTCAGGAGGGAATGGGTTCATTGACTCCTGCAGAACGGGCTTCCTTGCAACGCGCTACGCGACGGTAGCTTCTCTTGATCTAGTCGTAGGTGTCTTTGAGTTTTTTGAGCTTGTCTCGGAGAGCTGCAGCACGTTCAAATTCGAGTTTTTCGGCGGCTTCGAGCATCTCTTTTTCGAGGTGGAGAATGGTTTCGTTTATACTGTATTCTACGCCGTCTTCGGCAATCACGTTTTCAAGGGTTGCATCGGCATTGGCATAGATTGTTTTAAGGCTTTCTTGAACCTCCTTCTGGATGGCTTTGGGAGTAATGTTGTTATCGAGATTGTAGGTGTGCTGCTTCTCTCGTCGGGCATCGCATTTAATGAGCATGCGTTTCATGGAATCGGTTATTTTATCGGCATAGAGAATAACGCGCCCATCGATGTGCCGGGCAGCACGTCCGGCCGTCTGGATGAGGGCGGTTTCGGAGCGCAGGAACCCTTCTTTATCAGCATCTAATATGGCAACAAGCGTGACTTCGGGCAGATCAAGTCCCTCGCGTAGGAGGTTAATGCCGATAACACAGTCGACTTCGCCGTTGCGGAGAGCACGAAGAATATCAACCCGTTCAATAGCATCGATATCGGAGTGGATGTATTGAACCTTGAGTCCGATGTTGATCAGATATGCGGTGAGGTCTTCGGAAATTTTTTTGGTAAGGGTCGTGACGAGCGCGCGTTCATTCCGTTCGGCCCGTTGGCGAATTTCTTCAATCAGATCATCTATCTGGTTTTTTAGAGGTCGAATTTCTACGGGTGGATCGATGATGCCAGTAGGGCGGATGATTTGTTGGATGGGCGTGCTGTCTTGTTCGATTTCATAGTTGCCAGGGGTGGCGGATAGAAAGATGATTTGATTTGTGAGTTCTATGAATTCATCGAAATTCATGGGGCGATTATCGAGTGCAGAGGGTAGTCGGAAGCCGTGGTCGACGAGGGTGAGTTTTCGGGCACGGTCGCCGTTGTACATACCCCGAACTTGGGGAAGGGTTACATGGGATTCATCAATGATGGTGATGAAGTCGGGGGGAAAGTAATCGAGGAGACATTCGGGTCGATCGCCGGCACTTCGGCCTGAGAGTTGACGAGAGTAATTCTCGATGCCACCGCAGAAGCCAATTTCACGGAGCATTTCCAGGTCGTATTCGGTTCGCATTTTGATGCGCTGGGCTTCAATGAGGCGATTTTCTCTTTCGAAGTGGTAGATCTGCTCAATCTTTTCTTGGTTGATAGCTTCGAGGGCTGCATCAATTTTGTTTTGGGGCATAACAAAGTGTCGGGCCGGGGAGATCATGATGTGAGGTAGGGTTTCAAGGGTTTTTCCAGTTAGGGGGTCGATGCGTTTTATGGCATCTATTTCGGGACCAAAGAATTCGATGCGGATGGCGTATTCTTTGGCATACGAGGGAAAGATATCGAGAGTGTCTCCCCGAACACGAAAGCGACCGGGTGCAGGTTCGTAGTCATTGCGTTCGTACTGTATTTCAATCAATTTTTGGAGAATTTGGTCGCGATCGATAGCTTCGCCTTGTTTTACGAGTAGGACCATTTTTTTATAGTCTTTGGGCGAGCCAAGTCCGTAGATGCATGAGACGGAGGCCACGATTATGACA
>DOEU01000056.1:0-602 GCA_003532555.1 Verrucomicrobiota bacterium
AAATACGATATAAGTAACTTTACAATTAAAAGTGGCGCATCTGCGCTATCAGACACCTTTCAAATCGATGACACTATCTTGTCGGCAAAGCTTTCCAAAGGTCTGCCGCCCGGAGCATCAATGGTAATTGATCTGGATTGGACGCACCATGTTGGAGAGTTTTTAGAAAGAGCAGGGCGCGTTGGGGTGCAGTATAATTTTGCACAATGGTATCCAAGGGTAGTGGTCTATGATGAAAACGGATGGTTCAATGAGCCATTTCATGCAGAGGGAGAATTCTACGGCGAGTTTGGAAACTATGAAGTCACAATGGATGTGCCGCGCGGTTATATAATTGGTTCTACGGGAACTGTTACTAGCGGCGATCCGGGCTGGGAAGAGGTTCGCGTAGATACCACTCAAAAATTTAGTCAGTGGTTAAAAGATTTTAAGAAAAACCGTTCTGAGTACGATGAGAACGAAAGACGCGTTGTAACCTTCTACGCCAAGGACGTCCATGATTTTGCATGGGTAACTACTCCAAATTTTCTATATGAAGGTGGAAGCTGGAATGGTGTTGATGTTCACGTCCTGTACAATCAAAAAAATGGCAAAAAGTGGAC
>DOEU01000056.1:1005-1239 GCA_003532555.1 Verrucomicrobiota bacterium
CCGCAAGTTACCAATACCGATAGGCTCGCTGGTGGTGGAATGGAATATCCTATGCTTGTGATGGATGGAAGCGAATCAGAAGGGTTGATTCTGCATGAGGTTGGACATATTTGGTTCTTTGGAATACTAGCAAATAATGAAGTGCGCGAATCGTGGCTTGATGAAGGGTTTACGAGCTTTCAGGACCGATGGTATATGATGGATAGATACGGAGATCAAGGGTTTGATATGAAT
>DOEU01000056.1:1389-1617 GCA_003532555.1 Verrucomicrobiota bacterium
GATGGATGGAAGCGAATCAGAGGGATTAATTCTGCATGAAGTGGGGCATATATGGTTTTACGGAATATTGGCAAACAATGAAGTTCGAGAAGCTTGGCTTGATGAAGGGTTTACAAATTTTCAAACCCGATGGTATATGATGGATCGCTATGGTGACCAAGGGTTTGATATGAGTGGTGGAAGGCTAAAAGACTGGCAAAAGAAGCACTGGAGGTTTGCAAGTAGTTT
>DOEU01000056.1:1644-13765 GCA_003532555.1 Verrucomicrobiota bacterium
ATGATCGGATTTATGAGTAGCGGCCTTGATGAGCCTATCGGTCGCTCAACGTATATGTTCAAAAACACCAGAGCTGCTGGCGCAAATGCGTATACGAAACCATCCTTAATGCTAGACGAATTAAAATACATTTTGGGAGAAGAGACTTTTTTAAAAAGCATGCAAGAATACTATCGCCGTTGGAAGCTAAAACACGTAAACGAAAAGCGCTTTATTGACGTCGTTGAAGAGGTTAGCGGAGAGGACCTTGACTGGTTCTTCAGGTCTTGGCTTCACGATACCCGAAAACTCGATTATGGAATAAAAAGCTGGAAGAAAACGCAAAGACCTAATGGTACGTGGGACGTCACATTAGATATTGTTCGCCATGGGAAAAGAGATATGCCTCAGTTGATAGAAACCAATTTAAAAGATGGAGCTTCCCACAGAATTTGGTGGAAAAATCACAAATTCAGAACTTCAGATACATTCACATATAACGTGCCATCTGAGCCAAAGAATGCAACACTTGATCCGGATGTACAAACAATGGACATTGATTTTCGAAACAATTTTGTGCAAACAAAAATGCCTTCTGAAACCATGTTCTATAGACCTGGAATGCGCTATCGCCCGCGAAATAAATACGTTTTACAATACCATCCAACGGTATATTATCATGACGCCGATGGTTACATACCTGGATTAAAATTGAAAAGAAATTACGGCATAAATGAAGAGTTGAATTTTGATTTAAATGTTGGTGCTGAGACTGGTATGCCCTATTGGGAGATCTCGGGTTGGAGGCGCTATCTCCACAGTGGAATGCGAAAATACGATTATCGTCTTTACGATTTTGGCGGAGTCAGAGGTTTTGGAATTTCAACATCAAATAAGCTCAACCCTACAAGCCCCATTAGCTTAACGGTTGGCCTATCTGTAACGGATGTCGCAGATGCTAAACGAACGAATCTATTTGATAGAGGATTGGTATCCGTTGTATCATTTAAGCTTAACGATAGTAGGCTTGATGATGCATCGATCATAATTGATTTTTCGCCAGGCGGTATATCAGATTGGTCTTTCACTAGGCTAACTTTTGAGGATAAGTTTGAAAAGAAAACCAAATTATTCGGTGCTAGAAATAGAGATATCTTAGGGTGGATATGGTCTGATACAAAAGGTGTTCCTGTTCAAGAGCGATTTACAGTTGAAGGAGCAGGCTCAGCTACTATGCTACAAAAAGGATACCTAAGAGATGCGTCGAGCTTTTACGGAGATCTTGATTTACGTAATCAATATCATTTGCCAGGGGATGCAAATCTGCGTGCATTTGGTAACCAAAATTTTGTAGGTGTTGAAGGAATATTAGCTGATAGTTTCGAGGCCTTCGTCCATAAAAAGATCGGGCCTGTTACAGCAGAAGTAGCCCTTTTTATAGATTCTGGAATTCTTTTCGGTTCGAAATTTGAGCCAAACGATCAATTGTTTGATAATACAACTTTGATGGATTATGGATTTGGATTACGATTATCAACAAGCATTTTTGGTCAACCACTTTATCTAAGAATTGACAAACCTATTGATGCAACAATAGATGGAACCTCTATAGAGAAAATGAATGATTGGGTCTTTAGTTTTCAGAAGGCTATCTAAGAGCAAATATCTTGCTTATGAATGATATCGCTACATTTGAAAAAATATTTAAACTTAAAACTGTTGCTGTTGTTGGCATGAGTCCAAAGCCAGAAAGACCTAGTCACTATGTTGCATTATATCTTCAGGAAAATGGCTATCGGATTATACCTGTTAACCCTGGTCACGATGAAATTGCTGGACTAAAATCATACCCTTCGCTAGTTGATATTCCAGATAAAGTTGATGTTATCGACGTATTTCGTCGTTCTGAGTTTGTAGAGCCAATTGCAAAAGATGCAATTAGAATTGGAGCAAAGGCTCTTTGGTTGCAGGACAATGTAGTCAATGTTGATGCAGCAAAACTTGCTGAGGACGCTGGGTTAATGGTCGTTATGAATGATTGTATGCTAAGGCAACATCGTCAACTTCATTAAGAAGTTAACAATGCATTTTTTGAAAAAAATGCAATGAAACACCTTTTTATAATATCCTTTTTAATTAGTTCTATCTGGAGCC
Source organism: Verrucomicrobiota bacterium (assembly GCA_003532555.1). Taxonomy (GTDB): domain Bacteria; phylum Verrucomicrobiota; class Kiritimatiellia; order Kiritimatiellales; family Pontiellaceae; genus Pontiella. Next base: position 3,778 of record DOEU01000056.1, read on the forward strand.
AAGAAAATTATGAGCGCTCTGATGACCCTAAAGATTCATCCTTTCCGGGTGGATATGTGAGTATTTCTTATGAATTTGATTTAAAGAGAAAGGAAAAAGGGTATCAAATTAGTTTTGGCGTTGCCTTACCTGGTATAGGTGAATCGGGAAATGGGCCGTTTGTTTTTCCAGGAGTTGCGTTCGGTAAAAGGCGTCTACAAAATAATCAATCGTATACTTATACAGATTTTCAAGTAGTTGGTATGGTTGGAGGTTTTTGGGGTGGAGGAGGTTATGGTTCTGCAAAAATTAACGGTAAAGAAATAAAAAGAAGTAAACGATTTTTAGGTTGGCTGGTTGGTGGCTATGTTAGTGAAACTTCAGAAAATTTTGAATTAGGGACTCAAAGCGCTTTTAGCGGGCTTCATTTAGGATTTGCGCTTCCTTTAGTTGGGGGTCATTTTCAACCGTAAGAAATAAAAAATCACCTTCTTCTAGATCGATTATTGCTTTGAGGCCATTTATTTTTTTTGCGACTTTTTCTGCGCTTTTTACGTTTATTCACATTGCCACGCTTGCCAGTACCTTTATCTTTTTCAATCTCTAGCGAAGTTCCGCCAAACGGTTTCCCTTTAAGTTTTTTAGCAATATCATCAGCGTACTTTTCTTCAATTTCAAAAAAAGAAGATGATTTCATGATTTCTATATTTCCAATATCTGCGCTGCTTGAATCTAGGCTTTCATTGATTAGTCCCATAAGCCGCCCAGGGTTCATTTTACGTTCAGAACCTGCATTGATATAAAACCCTGAGAATTTTGAGGTAGATTGATTTCTTCCATCGCCTCTGCTTCGATTTTTTCTATCTCTGCCTCTTGACCTTCCTCTTTCCCTAGACCCGCTTTTGCCTCTTGACTTTCCTCTATCGTTTGAACGCCCAGATACATTTAAGTCGCGTGCATTTTTATAGTAAGATAGATAGCGGTTAAACTCTGCGGAAACAAAATGTTTAATTAATTCGTCTCGCTCCATATTCTCAAACTTTTTATAAATATCTGGAAGGAATTGGGCGATTTGTTTTTCATCTACTTGAACATTTTCAACCGTATCAATAAGGTTGTAGAGACGGGTTTTGCAAACATCCATTCCGCTAGGTACATCTTCTTTTGAAAATTCAATACCAGCCCTTTTTTCAATCTCGCGGATTCTGCGTATTTCTCGTGAATGCACAATAGCAATTGATACACCTGCATTACCGGCTCTACCCGTTCTCCCGCTGCGGTGTACATAAATTTCAAAGTCATCTGGTAGATTATAATTAATGATATGTGTTAGGCTTTCAACATCTAAGCCTCGTGCGGCTACATCTGTTGCTACAAGAAGCTGTATTTTGCGTTTGCGAAAACGCATCATAACTTCGTCGCGCTCTGCTTGAGAGAGATCGCCGTTTAGGGTATCTGCATTATACCCGTCGTTCATGAGCTTGTAGGCAACATCTTTAGTCTCACGGCGGGTTCTGCAAAAAACAATACCATAAATATTTGGATTTATATCAGCAATACGCTTAATCACTTCGTATCTATCTTTTGCATTTACGGTATAATAAATATGCTTAATATTTTCGGCGCCTATATTTACCCTCTGAGCAGATATTCTTTCAGGGTTTTGCATATATGATTTTGTGATGCCAATAACCTTTTGAGGCATAGTGGCAGAAAAAAGCAATGTCTGTTTGTCTTTTGGGGTATGGGATAATATCATTTCAAGATCATCTTTAAATCCCATGGTTAACATTTCATCGGCTTCATCTAAAACTATGCGGGCAATGCTACCAATTTTAAGCTTGTTTCGCTTGATCAGATCTTTAGTTCTGCCTGGGGTACCAATAACGATATGGACACCCTTATTTAATGCTTTAATTTGACCACGTATATCACTTCCACCATACACCGCCAATATATTTAGACCATCAACGTATTTTGAATATTTTGTTAGATCTTTTGCAATTTGTATACATAGCTCACGGGTAGGGCAAAGAACAAGAGTGCTTGTATCTCTATTTTTTAAATCGGTTAAATGAATGGAGGGAAGGCCGAATGCTGCCGTCTTTCCTGTTCCAGTTTGAGCGGTAGCGATTAAATCGGTATTAGAATTTAATAAATGCGGGATTGTTTTTGCTTGAACAGATGTAGGTTTCTCAAAGCCCATTTCTGTGACAGCTTTAAGAATATTATCATCTAGGTTTGTTTGTTTGAAATTTTCCATTTTTAAGTTTAGCTAAATAAGTAAAGAGTGGGTCTATTCGAGCCAACGAACTTACCGATTAAATCCCTAAGATTTCAGATAATGATTGATATATTTATTTAAAACAAATAGGGCATTCTAGCAACGGATATAAGTGTGTAATTTCATAAAAGAAAAATAATTTATTTATCAAATTCATTAATAAATCATTGTAAAGAGAAAGGTAAGATTATGACTTTTCAAGACCTAGGTAGTATTGGCGAACTTATTGCAGCATTTGCAACTCTTATAACGTTAGGGTATTTAGCGTTGCAGTTAAAGCAGAATACTACGGCATTAAAATCGCAAACATTCCAACAAAGCAGTATGGATATGAGTTTAACTGCAAATTCGATTTCAAGCGATGGTGATCTTGCTAGGATTATTATTAAAGCTGAAAATGGATTGAGCGCACTTTCATCAGATGAGAGACTTCGTTTTCACTTCTGGATGCTTGTTGCAGTTAGGCGATTTGAGGCGATATATATTCAGGCATTGTACGGTTCGATCGAAAGAGAAAGAATTGAGGGATTCGAAAGATCTATTATGTCTTTATTATCAAATGTTGGTTCAGAATGGTGGAAAGCGACCAAATCTGCTTTTAGTAGTGAGTTTATTGCCTATGCGGATCAAAATATTTCATCAGGTAATTTTAGTTCAGCTGTACATCCAGGAAAAAATAGTTAAAATTAATTTTTAGTCATTGTCGCCGGTAATTTCAAGGTGAATAAGAGTATCATTCTTAATAATATAGGATATAAGATTTGGGTTGCAGCAGACTTCGCAGTCCCACACTATTTGGTTGGATGTATTATGTCCATCAATCTCAATTTCAAAGCTTTGGTAGCAGTGATGGCAATCTATAGAATAGCTATTCATTGATTAATTTAAGAAGAAAATACCCGATTAATACAATACAGCCCAATGTAGCATAAATAACATTTTGTATATTTCTCTTGCCGGTTCGAGTTTGATCATATACCCAGGTAATTGACCAAAAAACTATCCATAGGCCTGTAAGTGTAAGCAGTGATTTTTCTAGCATTGCATTTATCAAACATTTATTGCGTGTATATTAATAAATAAAAATTGTATCTTCGCGTCTGATTTTCTAATCAGTTAATTATAAATAAACATAAAAAAGAAAAGAGATATAATGTCTAAAACAAATTCACTTTTTGATCAAATTCAATCTTTATATGCAACTTTTGAAGAAGAGCATGCAAAAAATGCTGGTGGCAACAAAGCTGCCGGTAGTCGTGCTCGTAAAGCATTAGGCGAAATCAAGAAGCTTGTAACTGCATACCGTAAGGCATCTGTTGCTGGTGAATAATTAACGCAAGATGTTAATTTTTTCTTAAAAAGCCCTTCATTAATGAAGGGCTTTTTTATTTTAAGAAACTCATTATATATAGCACTATTTTATTAATTATGCTTATTTGAATAGAGTGGATAAATTCAATAATATTGTAGTATGAATACCAAGACAAGAAATATATCACACTTAATTGAAGGCATCGCTACAAAAGATGGAGCTGGCGTAAACCTAACCCGTATTATTGGTAGCCCGGAATTAAATATGCTAGACCCATTTCTTTTATTGGATGAATTTGGCAGTGAAAATCCTAATGATTATATCGCAGGATTTCCGCCGCATCCCCACCGTGGTTTTGAGACAATAACTTATATGTTAAATGGCAAATTTACTCACAAGGATAGCGCAGGAAATGAAGGGCACTTATCGGATGGAGGCGTTCAGTGGATGACCGCCGGCAAAGGAGTTGTGCATAGTGAAATGCCTGAACAATCAGAGGGACTTATGCGCGGATTTCAACTGTGGCTGAATCTTCCAAAAGAAAAGAAAATGATCGATCCATCGTATCATGACATCCAAGCCGATAAAATACCATCGGTCTTATTGGAAAACGCAAAAGTCAAAGTTATCTCAGGCGAATTCCAATCCACTGAAGGACCTGGCCGCCCTCATACCGGTGTACTTTATTTAGATGTACATTTAAATAAATCTTCAAGCATCTCCATACCTATAAATGAAAATTGGAATGCATTTATCTATGTTTATGAAGGTGATATTGAATCCAATCTTAGCGTACCCAAAGGCAATTTAGCTGTTCTTGATAGAGACGGTATATTTGAGTGTAGATCAATATCTAGCGATACCAAATTTATTCTTGCAGCAGGTGAACCGCTTAACGAACCTGTGGCACGAGGCGGGCCATTTGTAATGAATACAAAAGGCGAAGTTCTTCAGGCATTTGACGATTACCAGTCAGGGAAATTGGGCTAATATACCTATGAAAAATAGAAGTATTATTGAAATGGTTGGTCTTATCAGTGTTATCGGTTCATTGGTATTTGTTGGTGTGGAGATCAAGCAAAATACAGCAGCTGTTCGAGGTGCAACTCAACAAGCTGTTTCTTCTCAAGTTTCCGAGATGTATCGCATTATTTCTGAAAATGAGCGAATGGCGTCACTTGTTAATCAGGCATTGCAAGGCGATAGTAAGAGCGATCTAAGTGATAGCGATTACATTAGTTTTTGGAACTTTCAAATGATGGGCCTTAGGCGTATTGAAAATATCTATCTTCAGTATAAGAATGGTCTATTAACTGAAGATGCTTTTAGTAGAATCGGGATGGGTATTTATAGAACTAAGTTAGTTCGCGAGGTTTGGGAGGAGCGTAGAGGTGATTTTGAAAAGGATTTCGTAATTTTTTTTGAGGAGCTGAGAGACAATGAATAATAGAATCATTTTAGAGGGAGTGGGATTATTCAGTGTAATCGGATCCTTGTTGTTTGTAGGTGTGGAGATTCGACAGAATACAGCAGCGGTTCGTGGTGCAACTCAGCAAGACATTTCCTATCAAATATCTGAAATGTACAAGATCGGTGTGGAAAATGATAACATTGCATCAATCATGACTCGATCATACAAAGGTCTCAAAAAAAGTGAAATAACCGATACAGAATTTTTGCAATTTTGGTTGTTTTCAATGCTTGGTTATCGTCGCGTTGAAAATATTTACCTTCAATACAAAAACGGTTTTTTAACTGAAGAAGCATTTGATCGCATTGGAATGTCGTTTTATAGAACTCCCATTCAGCTTGAGATTTGGAAAGAAAGAAAAGAAGATTTTGACCCTGAATTTGCTGCATTTTTTGAAAAACTGAGAGATACTGAATAGTGAAAAATTTATACCTAATATCACTTTTTTGTATTGGTACTATCTTTTCTCAACAAAAACAGTCCGCCTCACCATGGCAAGCATATACATCTCTTGGTCTTTTTGATCACCGTTCAGGTTTAGCGTTTTACAGCGTATCATTGGCTAAGGAGATTCAAGATGGTAGAGAATTTTTTGCAAGTGCCGGCACAATGGCATTCATTAATTCTATTGCTTCTGGAGTGCGGTTTAATCAAGAACGTACAAGTAGGTATTTTGATAGGACTTATTTTGTCACTTCAGCGAGAATCATGGCGTTCGCTCATCGTGATCTTGCCATAGAAAACTTGCGATTCGTGCCCACTCTTGCAATTGGATTTGAGAAAGATATATCTGAAAGATCATCAGTTAATGTTGGTATTTTTTCTGGCCTAGAATATTACGGTGATGAGCGCGGTGTCAGTACATTTACAATGCCAACAATTAGTTACATCACCCGTTGGTGATCGTCTTTATGCGTGCAACACTTGCCGTTCTTTTGCTATTTGTAGGTTGTGAAAATTCTGGTGATGATCAAGCGCAAGTGCCATCAGATAATCAGAACCCTGAGGATTGTAATTTTGAAGCTAGTACGCCTCCGTTTAGTGGAACCATCTTTATTGATCCAGATATTATTACAGCTAATGATTCAACATCCTTTACCGGCTTAACCTACAGCGGAACTGGAACGCGCACGATGTATGATAGAAGGAATGGAGGAGGATGGATAACCCTCGAACCCTTCCTATTCAGCGCGAGTTATAATGATGGTCTTGAAATTGAAATACAAATAAACCCAGAATACGGTTCCGTTGAAAATGCCCTAATTCAAGCTGAAAAATATGCGCCTGTCATTGGTAGAATAACCACTGAACTTAGAAAAGATGTTAAGACCGTATGGATACATAAGGGTTTTGAAAGTTTTGGCGGGGGAAATAATAATCTTTTGATTTACCCTGAATGGTCAATGGAATATTATGAGAGACAGGGAATATTAGAAGAAACGCTTGTCCACGAAGGAGCGCATTCCTCGCTCGACGCGTATCACGCAAACGATGCAGAGTGGCTATTAGCGCAGAAATTGGATTGCAATTTTATTTCGGATTATGCTAAAAAACATCCAATTAGGGAAGATATTGCAGAAAGTTACTTGACGTACCTTGCTGTGCGCTATCGTTCTGATCGTATTTCACCAGAATTAAAAACGAAGATCGAGTCTGCAATACCAAACCGAATCAAATACTTTGATAGTCATAAATTTGATATGCACCCTATTCAATAAAAGTCTAATTTTCTGATTCTATAAATAATAGAATCATTTTCTTAAAATTCTTACTAACTTATCCTTATGCTTTTAAAATATTCAAAATTTTTTAGCGTAGTTTTGACGTGTTTACTCGCTCAAATTTTTTCTCAGCAGTCTAGCGTGGTAACGGTAGCGATCGTTGATTTCGAGAAATCTGGAATGAGCGAGCTTGAAATACAAACCTTAGAGCAGAGATTTACAGCTGAATTACGAAATACAGCCAAAGCTATTTTGGTTGATAAAGAAGTGTTAAATGCACAAATCGTGTCTGCTGGATACGAAATCCCAACATGCAAAGATGTTGAATGTGTACTTTTAGCAATTGGCGATACTCTTGGCGTTCAGTATATCATTACGGGCTTAATTAAAAAGAATAAAGAAAAGTATGTGCTTGAAACTGTATTCACCGATGTAACAACAGGCCTTGAAGAGCGTACCATAAAAACTAGCTACAAAGGACCCGTTGATGGGATGGTGGTTGAGCTTGAAATAATGGCTTGGGACATAATGAACTTAGAGGCACCAGAGCTGCTTGCAGTTAAGCGAAAAGGTAAAGCCAAAAAGAAGATTCGAAGACCCGGTGTTAAAACCTCTTTAGGTGCACTAGCCCGTGCTTCTGTTCTACCTGGTTGGGGCCATTATTATTTAGATCAAAATGCAAGAGGGCTGGCTTTTTATAGCTCAGAGCTTGTAGCGCTTTCATTGGGATATTTAGCATACCGCGACTATAGTAGAGCGTATGACAAAGTGGAAGTTTATTGGGGTCAGTATAGAGCAGAGACTGATGAGCAATTATTGCAATACTATAAAGGAAAAACGTTGACCGCTGAAGACGAGATGATACAAAAAAATAACACCTTAATCACTATGTTCCGCGCAGCAGCTGTTATACATGCTTTTAATATGATTGACGCTTATATGCTTGATATTGTACCAGAATCTCTCAGCGAAAGAGCCAATATAGGTTTGGGTTATGACCCAATCATTCGTCAACCGCAACTGAGGCTATCAATTGCGCTTGACTAATCGCATATTTGTTATCTTAGCTCCTTTTCTCGTCTCCTGCGATCTCATTGATCCTGTATTTGATAATATCTTAGACGTGGAATACAACGATCCACCTGCACTTTTATTCAGCCCTAATAATTACTCCTCGAGCACCGGTAAAGAAGTTGACGTAGATCTCTATGCGTTAAAAGTGGTAGATGTTGCAGGGATGCGCGCTCGAATTATTTACGATGATTCAAAGTTAGAAGTGCTTGGTGTAAGTGCCGGTGAATTCTTTAGCAGTAGCGAATCCCCTTTATTTGTTTTCGATGACGATGGAACTGGGCAACTCGATATTTATTCTGTTATCATGGGAACTGAAAAGAAAGTGTCCGGTTCAGGTAAAATTGCAATTATAAAATTTTTAGTCAAAAGATCTGGGGAGGCGCTTCTTAACCTATCCGATGAGTCGCAGCTTCTTGATTCAAATGGCAATGATATAGAGATTAAAAGTTTAGGTCAAGGAGTGATCATTGCTCAATAAGATATTTCAAAAACTCCTAATCACCACATTTATTATTTTAATGTTGTCAGGCATTGTTTTCTCGCAGACAGTTCACACTTTTACTAATGCAGGAAAAACTGGGTCTAGTGGACCGAGTCAATCGGATGTTACTTCTGCTTATACAGGAACAAGTCTTGAAGATAAAGTAGTTGTAAATTTTCAAGGGATTCAAGAATGGACAGTACCTCAAACTACTACTTATACGATTGAGGCTTTTGGGGCAGAAGGTGGCACTGACAAAGGAAACTTCAATTATAATGGAGATACGGATCACCAGCCAGGAAAAGGTGCACATATAAAAGGGACCTTTACCCTTCAAAAAGGTGAGATAATTAAAATAGTAGTTGGTCAAGCTGGTGAGCAGGGAATTAGTTATGGCGGCGGCGGCGGCGGCGGTACGTATGTGGTTAAAACACCTTACAACACCAACGCTTCCATTTTGGTGATCGCAGGTGGAGGAGGAGGAGCAGCGCCTAACGCAGATAATGAAACTTATAAGCACGGTCGCGCTGATTCCACAGGTGGGCAAAGTTTTGACAACAACTTAAACGTGATCCCTGGTGGAGTAGATGGTAATGGTGGAGGAGCTATGACTTCTTCTCCGCAAGGTTCAGGCGGCGGCGGCGGATTCTTCACTAATGGGGTTGAATCCTATGGAGGGACTTCTTCTTCTGGACTAGCTTTTGTTAACGGTGGTAGTGGAGCATCAGGTAATTACAAATTATATGGTGGTTTTGGCGGCGGCGGAGGAGGTCACGGCAACCATACTGGCGGCGGCGGCGGCGGCGGGTACTCCGGTGGAGCGGGTGGTGCAAATTACAACTGGCCTTCATGGGGCGGAGGAGGAGGAGGATCCTATAACAATGGATCAGACAAGACCAATACTGCTGGAGCAAGATCAGGTGACGGACAGGTAATTATAACTTATTCACCTGGACCAGAGGTTACCAATGTAACTTCAAGCGTTTCTAATGGCGTTTATGAAGAGGGAGATCAAATCCCAATCACTTTAACTTTTTCAGAATCTGTAATTGTTACTGGTTCTCCACAACTAACTCTTGAAACAGGAACATCGGATGCAGTTGTCAACTATACTTCTGGCACCGGAACAACCTCATTGATTTTTAATTACACCGTGGCAGCAAGCCATAGTTCTGTTGATCTTGACTATAAGTCGACTACTTCATTAGAAATGAATGGTGGATCGATCAAAAATGATAATAGCGTTGACGCAATACTATTTCTTCCCTCGCCGGGTACGACTGGTTCGCTTGGTGCAAACAAAATTTTAATTATAGATAGTGAAGCTCCTACCATTTCTTCTGTATCTTTAACTTCTAATAATTTTACGATAGACGTTACCATGAACGAGCCTGTGTTTAGCTCTCCTTTGGGATTAGGCAATTTAGACGCATCGGACTTTGTATTGTCGGTTTCGGGAGGAACGGCTGAGCTTTCTAGTGCAACACCTATAAGTATTGCACATGATGGAAGTAACGTATACTCGCTTGGCATTGGATTATCTGAGGTACCGAATGGCACAGAGATTTTGACAGTCACTCCAGCGGCTAGCAGTATTTATGATAAAGCAGCCAGAGAGGCATCTACGTCGCAAAGTAATAATACTGCTACGTTAAATCCCGTTGCT
>DOEU01000036.1:0-187 GCA_003532555.1 Verrucomicrobiota bacterium
CCACAAACGCACCATACGTTGTAAAGTTGCGCACCTGACCCGTCACCGGAGATCCAATCGGATATTTGCCGGCAACAATTTCCCACGGATTCTCTTCCGTCTGGCGCATGCCCATCGAAATTTTCTTATCTTCCGTGCTTACAGAAAGCACCACCGCGTCCACTTCATCGCCTAAGCTCAATACATC
>DOEU01000036.1:541-19232 GCA_003532555.1 Verrucomicrobiota bacterium
CATTTCCGAAACGTGAACCAATCCTTCCACACCCTCTTCCAGCTCAATGAATGCACCATACGGAGCTAGATTCACTACCTTCCCGTGCACCCGAGCGCCCGTTGGATAGCGCGACTCAATCTCTTCCCATGGATTTTCCATAGTCTGCTTCAAGCCCAAGCTAATGCGCTCCTTTTCAAGATCCACATCCAAGACCATCACATTCAGCGCATCGCCCACCTTCAATTGTTCAGAAGGATGATTGATTCGCCCCCAAGTCATGTCTGTTACGTGCAAGAGGCCATCGATACCGTCTAAATCAACAAAGGCTCCAAAATCGGTTATGTTTTTCACAACGCCTGGGCGTACCTGTCCGACTTGGATGTCTGCCAATACCTTCCGACGAGATTCGCGACGTGACTCCTCAATTAGATCCCGACGAGAAACCACGATGTTTTTACGCTCTAAATTAATTTTAAGAATTCGAAACTCATACGTTTTACCCACGTGTTCCTCAGGATTACGCACCGGCGTTACATCTAATTGTGAACCCGGCAAGAAGGCTTCCACGCCAACATCCACGATAAAGCCACCCTTCACCGCGTTGCGAATCGTTCCCTCAACAACACTGCCCTCTTCGCATTCATTAACTACATAGTCCCAAGCTTTTTGCTGTTCCGCCCGCTTCTTGCTGATCACAATTACGCCGTCATCATCTTCTAGCCGCTCGAGGAAAACATCCACCTCAAGACCCACTGGGTTCTCGTCTAATTCTTTAAACTCATTTACGTCGATAACGCCTTCGGACTTATATCCGATATCGATAGTTACATCCCCGTCGTGAACCCGAATTATCCGGCCGGTTACAATTGAACCCTCGGTAAAGTTTGCGAGTGTACCCTCATAGAGAGCATCCATGGTTGCGTCTTGTGCATCCCAATCTGTTTGTGTTGTCGTTTCCATATGTAAGCGGAAGCACGCGCTTCCTGACCTTTATTTTCTTATTTATCCCAGGAATCTGCTCAGCTACTCAGCCGATTAACTTCTTCCACAATGGGCGCGAAATCATAGTTACTTCCACACAGCTTGCAAGCCGGAAGTAGAGGTTTAATTCGGATAAATCAGCACCCCTATTCTGGAATAAACAGCTTCTGCCCAATGTAAATATTATCGGAAGAGAGCTGATTCACCTCTTTAATGGACTGCACCGTTGAGCCGTATGCCACCGCAATCGCCGATAGCGTATGCCCCGACTCCACAACATGTTCATGCCCGCGACCGCGCACCGCCCGTTCAGTCGGCCTAGCAACTAACTCTTTTTTCAACAAATTCTGCACCTTAGTCACAACCTTTGCCTGCTGCACCTCAGTCTGTCGTGCTTGTTCCTGAGCCGTCTGCGCTGCCGCCGTCGCACCATAAACCTCTATTCGCAGCTGCTCCAGATCCCGTCGCAACTCCACCTGCTCTTCCAAAACAGCGTCCAACTCCCCTTGCAAATGAAGCGCCCGCTCTTCCGCATACCGCTGCTCCACCTGCCGGCGCGCCTCCGCCTGCTGCGCCTGCTCCACAGTCTGGCACCCGCTCAGTAAGCCGGTTAACAAAACCCCTACACATACAATACGACTCATCATTACGGTCTCCATAGATAAAGAAATCTCGGACCACTCAGAAACGAGTTTACCGAAAGGGAAGGCACACGAACACGCAAAAAGGCATCCCAAATATCCATCTTCTGTTCATATCGTACCACATATAAATCATTTACTTCAATCAACTCAGCCATCTTCGCAAGTGCTTCATCCATATAGCCCACCCCATCAATTAAGCCCGCCTGCAACGCAGCATCTGCTAAAAAAATTCGCCCATCCAACAACGCCCGACTTTCCAACCCACGCGCCTCAACAACCAACCCCGCGAACCGATCCTGCATTCCATCAACGACCTCCTGCAACAACGCCACCTGATTGGGATTAACCTCTTCAAAAGGGTTCAACAAATCTTTGTTTTTACCCGACTTAATTGTTACCGCCGAAAGCCCAACTTTATCACTAAGACCCTTCATATTCAGGCTCTGCATAATCACCCCAACCGACCCCACTATCGCCGTCGGTTCCGCCATTAAATAATCAGCCGCCATCGCCACATAATACGCTCCTGAGGCGCCCAAATCACGAATATGCACCACCACGCGACGCCCTTCTTTCGAGGCCCGAAACCGTCGCAAAGCCTCGTAAATTTCATCGCTCGGCGTAACCGCTCCGCCCGGAGAATCGACCTCCAAAAGAATCGCTTGAACCGCTTCATCCTCCTCCGCACACCGAATCTGACGCAATAACGTTTCGACCGGATCCGAAGCCACGCCAAATAATTTTTCCCCAGTTCCGCGCATAATCAAGCCCGATAACTTCAGACGAACCACCTTCACGTCGCCATACCCACTCGACCAAATCTCATCAAATGAAGGCGCCGCATCTATCGGCCCTAAGTCCGACTCCACTTCCGACCCAAAAAAAGCCGCCATCAATCCAAGATTCAAAAGCCAACTTCCCAACAACAAAAAGATGAGAACCCCGATTGCCACCCAGAAGCCCCATCTTGATTTACGTCTAGCCATCCTATTACTCCAAATGAGATGCCAAATGATACGCTCTCCCGTACTTGAATTGAAACACTAAATCCCATATCTTCATATAACTGCACCCATTACCGGAGAATCTCATGGATTTTATCGCACATGCCAGAAAAACATTAACCATCGAGCAAAACGGTATCGCCGCGATTAGCCAACAACTCGACGACACCTTTAACGCCGCCATCCAAGCCCTACTCGATACCATCGAGCGCAACGGGAAAATTGTGATCGCCGGCGTTGGAAAAAACTGGCATATCGGCAATAAAATTGCTGCAACACTCAACAGCACCGGTAGTCCTGCCGCCGTCATGCATCCCATCGAAGCTATGCATGGCGACTTCGGCCTGCTCGGCGACTCAGACCTTCTCATTGCCATGAGTTACTCCGGTGCCTCAGAAGAAATAACCGCACTACTACCCCCCGTTAAACGCCGAAACATTCCCATCATCGCCCTCACCGCAGAAGCCGATAGCCCCCTTGCCCTCCACAGCGATCTCGTTCTCAACATCACCGTACCTGAAGAAGCCTGTCCTTTTAATATGGCACCCACCGCCAGTACCACCGCCACCCTCGCCCTCGGCGATGCCCTCTCCATGGTACTTCTACAGGCCCGCGGATTCCAGCTTAAAGACTATGCACAACGCCACCCGGGAGGAGCCATCGGTCGCACTCTCCTACTCTCCGTACAAGACATCATGCGCACCCAAGAAAACTTTGCCGTCATCCTAACCGGACAACCCATTCGAGAAGCCATCCTTGCCATGACCGCTGCCAAATCGGGCTCCGTTGCCATTCTCGACTCCCGCCAAAAACTACTTGGCATTCTCACCGATGGAGATCTGCGCCGGCACCTTATAGAGACCCCAGACCTTCTTGAAAAATCCGTCGATACTATCATGACACCCAGCCCCATCACCCTCACCCCCAATATGCTCGCCGTCGACGTCCTCAAGCTTTACGAATCGCACAACATTGATGACCTCATCGTTGTAGACGATCAAGGCATCGCCCTTGGCAGCGTCGACATTCAAGACATGCCCAAACTTAAAATCATTTGACCCTAAACCTCATAAACACAAAAAGCCCGCCGACTGGCGGGCTTTTTAAACACTTAAATAACTACTTACTTGCGGAGAATTCCAACTAGGATCAATAATGCAATTAATCCTACCAATCCATTCTCCCCCCCTATCGAACCAATTAAGCCCGTGAGGTTGTCAACTACGCTTGTTCCAAAGATCGTATTACCAAAAGCAACTTCTGATACGATAGACAGTGAAACAACCGCCAATAACAGTTCAGTCAATGATTTAATCAAGCCACCAATTGTAGCAACTCCATTACTAATTAGTTCTGACATATTACTCTCCTCCATTAGTTATTTACTTATGTTCAATTACACATATTTTGTATGTATTTTGCGACATCACCACAAAATGTTGTGTTTGTTAAGGAAATATTTCCAGTTTTTATTTCAACCAGCTCTACCTAAAAACGCAAAATAAGGCCCTCATCGCTGATTTAATCTTTTCGTTTTCCCATAATTCCGTACCATACAAAATATGAGATCAATCAAGCAGCTCCTAGCAATTAATCCAGCATGGGTAAAACAAACCTCCCGCAAAACCCCAAACTTTTTTCAACCCCTCAAGTAATCATGCCCGCAACTTCCTTCTGCCATCTTCATCTTCATACTTGCTACAGCCTGCTAGACAGTACCCTCAAAATAAAAGAAGCCCTCGCCTCCACCCGAGACATGGGAATGAAATACCTAGCCATGACCGACCATGCTGTCTTATACGGCGCCGTCGAATTCTATCGCGCTGCCGAATCCGCCGGAATAAAACCCATTATCGGCTGCGATGTTTATGTGGCACGAAACGGTATCGCCGAAAGGAAAACGCAACGCGACAACATGAGTCTTGTGCTCCTCGCAGAAAATCAAACCGGATACAATAACCTCGTAAAGCTCGTCTCTCGGGCGCATCTCGAAGGCATGTATTATAAACCCCGTATCGATAAAAAAATGCTCCGTGACTATGCCGAAGGCCTTATTGGACTCTCCGGCAACCTCCGCGGCGAAGTCAACGAAGCCTGCCGTGATGAAGACCTCGAACGCGCCGAAAAGCTTGCCCTCGAATATTCCGATATTCTCGGCCCGAACAACTTCTTCCTCGAACTCATGGATCATGGCGAACCAGACGAAAAAACCACCAACCGAAACCTCATCTCTCTAGCTCGGAAAACAGGCCTACCCCTCGTCGCAACAAACGACGTTCACTACGTTAAACAAGAACACGCTGAAGCACACGATGTGCTCACCTGTCTACAACGCGGCACACTCGTTGCCGACCCGAACCGCTACCGCTACCCCGGAGATCAATTCTACCTTAAAAGCCCTGCCGAAATGGAAGCCCTCTTCACCGAAGAACCCACAGCCATCACCAATACCATCGAAATTGCCAAACGCTGTAACGTCGAATTCTTCTTCCCAGATAAAGCCGAAGACCTCCACTTTCCTCAATTTCCCCTACCCGCCCCCTTTGCCCGCGGACTCGATTATCTCATTCACCTAGGTAAAAAAGGGCTAAAAGACCTCTTCGATATCGACGACCTCGATGCGCCCAAAGACGAGCGTGAAAAAGAAATCAATGAGCGCTTTTACTACGAAGTCGGTGTGATCGAAAAAACCAACTATATCAACTACTTTCTCGTCGTCGCTGACTTCATCCAATACGCCCGAAACGCCGGTATTCCCGTGGGTCCCGGTCGCGGATCAGGAGCTGGCTCTCTACTCGCCTACTCGCTCAAAATCACAACCGTCGACCCCCTTGCTTACAGCCTTATCTTCGAACGCTTCCTCAACCCCGACCGTGTCTCGCCCCCTGATTTCGATATCGACTTCTGCCCAACCCGCCGTCAAGACGTCATTCGCTATGTCCGTGTAAAATATGGCGAAGACTGCGTTGCCCAAATCATCACCTTCGGCACGCTCGGCGCCAAAACCCTTGTGCGCGATCTTGGACGAGTGCTAGAAATCGAACTCCCCTATTGCGACCGCCTCGCTAAAATGATCCCCGAAACACCCGGAATGACCCTCGAAAAAGCGCTCAGCGAAAGCCCCGAATTCAAAGCCGTCACCAATAGGGAATCCGACGCCCGACGCATCATGAAACACGCCCGCCTCCTTGAAGGCCTCCCCCGCCATGCCGGCATGCACGCCGCCGGTGTGGTCATTGGTGAAAAGCCACTCATCGACATCATCCCCCTCACCCGTGAACCCAAAGAAAACTTAACCGTTGTTCAATTTGAAAAAGATCCCACAGAAGCCATTGGCCTACTCAAAATGGACTTCCTTGGTCTCAAAACCCTAACCGTTATCTACGAAGCCTGCGCACTCATCAAACGGAACCACGGTATCGATCTCGACCCCGAAAAGCTCCCCCTTGATGATGCTAAAGTCTACGAATTACTCGCCCGCGGCGACACCGTTGGTGTTTTCCAGCTTGAATCCGGTGGTATGCGAGATACCCTTCGCCAAGTCGCGCCCGACTCCATACAAGACGTCATCGCCATTCTAGCGCTCTATCGTCCCGGCCCCATGCAATTCATCGAAAGCTTTACCCGCCGCAAACATGGTGCCGAAGATGTTGAATATGATCACCCCCTCCTCGAATCCATCCTACAAGAAACCTATGGCATTATCGTCTATCAAGAACAAATTCAGCAAGCCGCCCAACAACTCGCCGGCTTCTCCCTTGGACAAGGAGATATTCTTCGCCGTGCTATGGGCAAGAAAAAACCAGAAGTCATGGCCGCCCAACGCGAAAAATTTATCGCCGGCTGCAAAGAAACCCATCAAATCGATGCCAAACTCGCCGGAACCATCTTCGATAATATCGAAAAATTTGCCCAGTACGGGTTCAATAAATCCCACTCCACCGCCTACGGCCTCATCACCTATCAAACCGCCTGGCTCAAAGCGCACTACCCCGGTGAATTTATGGCCGCACTCCTCTCCAGCGAAATGAGTAATAGCGACAAGCTTGCAAACTTTATTGCCGAAACCGCTGAAGTCGATATTCAAGTGCTTGCCCCCTCCGTCAATGAATCCATCGGCCGCTTTAATGCCGTTAGCGAAGGCGTTATTCGTTTTGGTCTCGTTGCCATCAAAGGCGTCGGCGAAGGGCTTGTAGAAGAGATTATCGAAGAACGCGAAGCCAATGGCCTCTTCAACGGTCTCATGGATTTTTGCATCCGCATGAAAAGTCCCAATCGTAAAATGGTTGAAAGTCTCGTGCGTTCCGGCGCCTTCGATCTCACCAGCATGCATCGAGCCCGCCTTTTTGAAGGCATCGATATCGCCCTTAGCCGAGCCACCGAAATCGCCGAAGACAAACGATCCGGTCAAGGATCCATTTTTGACCTCATGGAAGACAACACCTTTAACGAAAACTCCGATGATGAACTGCCTGACTGCCCTCCTTGGAGCGAATCCGATCTTCTCGCCGCCGAACGTGAACTCATCGGATTCTATGTTTCCGGGCACCCGCTTGCCCGCCACCAATGGACCCTTGAGCACTGCGGACTCACTGACCTGGACGGCCTCGATGAACTCGCACACGGCAACCATACCCGCTTCGGAGGCATGATCACCGACATTCGTAAACTCTATACTCGAAAAGAACAAAAGCCTATGGCCTCCTTCCGCATCGAAGGCCTCAAGGGCTCCACTCAAGCCGTTATGTTCCCCGAACCCTTTAGCGAATACGGGCATCTCGTCGAAGAAGATCAACTCGTTATGATCGGTGCCGGCATGCTCGACGAAGAAGGTGGAGAAAGAAAACTTCAAATCCTAGAACTTCATCCCCTCTTCCGCGCGCCCCGCCTATATGGAGAACGCCTAAGCATTCACCTGCACGAACATCACGTTTCCCGCGAACAACTCGAACGTATCAAAAGCCTTGTCACCGATCACCACGGCCCCACCCCCCTCCACTTCTGCATCCTCTGCGATGACGGAAAAAAAATATTCCTCGATGCCGAATCCGTATACTACATCGATCCGACTCCTGAACTCATTCATGCACTTGAACTGCTTGTGGGAGAAGGTCAGGTCTATTATGCCGCACAATCGCGAGCACTACTACGCCCACCACGTTCAAGCCGGCACCCTGGAGTTCCAGCATGATGCACTCACACAAGCACCGAATCGAATATGCCTTCCTACTTCTTTTTGGCACTACCATTCGCCTGCTCCCGCTTCGTATCGCCCTCCTACTTGGCTGGCTCATTGCGTTCATAGGCCACTATCTCCTTCGCTTTCGTCGTGCGGAAGCTCGAAGACGAATCCGGCACGTCCTCGGCAAGAAGCTCACCCCTGCTCAGATAAATAAAATCGCATGGATCTCCTGGCGTAACCTCTGCTTCAACATCGTAGAAGCCATCCGTTTTAAGACGCTCTCCCGCGAAAACCTCCCCGTTGACAACAGCGCTGCTTCTTTCATAAGCAACTTAAGAAACCAACTCAAAGAGAGCCCTAGCGGGGCCATTGCAGCCACGATCCACATGGGAAACTGGGATCTTGCCGGCATTATAATAGATCTCCATCACATCCCTATTTTCTCAATCGCTCGCCGACAAAAAAACCCCCTCACCGATACTTATCTCAACCGCGCCCGCAAAAGCTTTAATATGGAGGTTCTCCTCAATGACAATCACGTACTCAAAGAGATCGTTTGCCGACTTACACAACGTCAATTATTTGCGATTCTCCCCGATGTGAGGAACCCTCGCCCAGCGCACAAAATCCCTTTTCTTAATGGAACCGCCAACCTCGGAGCCGGTGCCGCCTTCTTTGCCCGAAAATGCGACTGCCCCATTCAACCCTTCATAACCCATCGAATCGGGTGGAGCCAACACACCTTCATCCTACTCCACCCTATTACCCCAGATCCCACAGCCGAAAAAGATATCGATCAACAACGTATGATGGAAGAGCTCATGACTCAATTCACATCTGCCATTAAAACTAACCCCGAACAATACTTCTGGTATAATAAACGCTGGGTGCTCGACCCCCTATAACACCCACCTATTCGCACAAAATAGGAACGTTTTTTTCAGCTCGTCAATACAATATTGTCCTGCATGTAGGGGGCGAGTGCCTCCGGGAGTACTATCGAACCGTCTGCCTGCTGTCCGTTCTCTAGAAGCGCAATCACCAAGCGCGGTAATGCTACTCCAGAACCATTTAACGTATGAACAAACGCTACTTTACCCTCTTCGTTGCGATACCGTATATTTGCTCGGCGCGCTTGATAGTCGCCAAAGTTTGAACATGATGAGACTTCCAGCCACTTCTTTAACGCTGGTGCCCATAGCTCAATATCATAACATCTAGATGCGCTAAACCCAATATCACCTGTGCACAACTCAATTACGCGGTACGGTAAATTCAACGCCTGCAAAACAGCCTCCGCATTAGCAGTCAATTTCTCATGCTCCGCGACCGAATCTTCTGGGCGTGTAAACTTCACCATCTCTACTTTATCGAACTGATGCAGCCTCTGCAGCCCGCGTGTATCTTTACCGGCCGCACCCGCTTCACGACGAAAGCATGGTGTATAGGCCACATGCAGAATCGGCAACGCTTGATCTAAAATCTCATTCGCATACATATTCGTTACCGGCACTTCAGCGGTGGGAATGGCATACAGCCCATCTACTGGCATCGCATACATATCCTCTGTAAACTTTGGCAACTGCCCGGTTCCCGTCATGGTTGCTTCATTGCAGAAAAACGGCGGAGCAACTTCCACATACCCATGCTCCTCAGTATGTAGGTTAAGCATGAATTGAATCAACGCCCGCTCTAACCGCGCACCCGCACCAGTAAACAGTGGAAACCCTGACCCCGATAATTTGGCTCCGCGCTCCAAATCAAACAATCCCAGCTGCTGCCCCAAATCCCAATGAGGTTGCAGCTCAAAATCAGCTGATTTCGGTTCACCCCAACTCCGTACCACCGGATTATCCTCCTCGCTCGATCCCACGGGTGTCTGCTCTGAAGGCAAGTTAGGAATATACAAAAGCTGTTCACGAATCGATGTCTCCAGGGTCCGCACCTGTTCATCAAGCGTAACGATAGAATCGCCCATTTCCCGCACCTTTATCTTCACCGCATCGGCATCGCCTCCGGCTTTCATCACCTCACCAATCTGTTTGGAGCGTGCATTCTTCTCCGCCTTTAACCCCTCTGCCTGCGTCACTAAGCTCCGCCGTTGATCATCCAAGGCCAGCAAGCCCGCTACGTCCACATCGACGCTCCGATTCTTCATCCCTATTTCAACAGCCGCCTGATTTTCTCGAATAAAGCGTATATCCAGCATAATAATTCCTAACTTCTGATGGACTCATATCCTTCCCGATTCCCTTCGCATTGAAAAGCCGGAAAATCATCGAAACCCAGGCATCCTTATCTGCTTCTTCGCTTTTCAAACTCATCTGACCTCGCTACCTTATTTCCCATGAGCAACCTACCTACTATATCGCTTCTCGAAGATCAGGTGATTAACAAAATCGCTGCCGGCGAAGTCGTGGAGCGCCCTGCTTCCGTTGTGAAGGAGCTATTCGAGAACGCCATCGACGCAAAAAGTGATCGGATTGAAGTGTCCGTTGAACGCGGGGGCGCAAGGCGATTGATCATCACTGATAACGGCCATGGCATGAATCGCAATCAAGCGCTTCTCAGTCTCGAACGCCACGCAACCAGTAAGATTCAGAGCGAGGCCGACATCGAACAGATCACTACTCTAGGCTTTCGCGGCGAAGCCCTCGCTGCCATCGCCTCCGTCTCTCATTTCTCCCTCACAACCCGCACCGCTGATCAACTCGAAGGCACGCTCATTCGCGTCGAAGGTGGGAAAATCGTCACTTGTGAAGAAGTCGGCTGCCCCATCGGAACTCAAATCGAAATAAATGACCTCTTCTATAACGTTCCCGCACGCCGTAAATTTCTTCGCGCCGAACAGACTGAACTCAGTCACATTCGCCAAACAATTCTCGTTCATGCACTCGCTCACCCCACTGTCGGCATCTCCCTCGTCGCTGATGGCCGAACCCTCTATCAGCTTCACGCCGCAGGCACCCTTGCGGACCGGGTCAGCGCCCTCTATCAACCCGCCTTCTTGCATCAACTTTGCCCTATTCAATTTCACCAAGACGATATCCAACTCGACGGCTTTACCGGCTTGCCTCAAACGGGACGCAAGGATCGTACCGATCAATTTATCTTTGTAAACGGACGGCCTGCCTCTGCGCCGATTGTTTATCATGCTGTCAATGAAGTCTATCATCCCCTCATCGGTCGTGGCCGTTTCCCTGCACTTTTTCTCTTCATCACCCTTCCACCCGAAACCGTTGATGTAAACGTGCATCCTACCAAAAAAGAGGTTCGCTTTCGGCACCCACAACCCCTACGCGATATTATCATCCATGCCCTTAAAAAAGCTCTTGGACGAAGCCCCGAAGTCCCCGAAATTGATTCCAATAAACCCGCTTTACCACCCATCGCACTTCCCCCACAACGTGAAAAACAACAACAGTGGGAGCCGCTACTAATGCGCCCCGAACTCACCGTAGCCCCGATGACCAAAGACCCCCATTCCTCAACTGCCGCTCCATTCAAAAAACCTTCACCGTCAGACGAATCCAGCCCGGCGCCGACACCCCCACTAGCCGAAGCCCCCTGGGGCTGGTGCCGCACCGTTGGTCAGCTCGGCGGGCATTATATCGTTCTTGAAACACGCGATGGATATGCGCTCATGGAGCCTCGGGCTGCCCACGAACGTGTTCTTTATGAAAAATGCATGACTGCCTTTGAATCCGGCTCCGTAACCCAGCAAAAACTCCTCACCCCCGAAGCCATTGAACTCACCCCCACAGATGCCGAGCGGGTTCGCCAAGCCATCCCCCTCCTCAACAAGCTGGGATTCAGCATCGACGCGTTTGGCAGCGACACTTTCCTCATCGACGCCCTGCCCGTCTGGGTGCAACATCAACCGATTGAGCCCCTGCTCTACGAAACCGCCCGCGCTCTTGCTGAAGGGGGACGATCGAAAGCCACTCGCGAAGGGCTCGCCGATATCGTTATGCAAACCGCCTGTGCCGGCGCCGTTCGTGCCTCTGATTCTCTGACCAATGAAGCCATCGAAAAATTAATTGCCGATCTGGCTAAAACCGAAATGCCCTATACCTCGCCTCGCGGACGCCCAACTCTTATTTTCACTAGTTATTCCGAACTAGAGCGCTCTTTCCATAAAAATAGCTCAGTCTAATTGGATACGACCCAAACTTGGTGCAATCGCATATCGATGCTGCTCACGCTTCATTAGCTCGGCCACATGTGCCTGTGCTCGCGAATATCGCTCACGTCCGCCTTCATCCAATGAAGATGTATTCTTCTGTTTTAACGATTCAAACGAATCCTCCGCTAGTGCTAATGTTGAAAGCAAGGCTCGCACCAACTCAACCGCTCGTCTTTGATACTCTTCCGCCTGCAATCCAATCGTCGCCTGGTTCGACCCCAGAAAGCTAAAAGACTGCTCTTTTAAGATCATTTTTCGCAAATCCAACATCGAAAGAATCGCTTTCACGCTCCCCGTCAGCAAATCCACAAAATGCGCAAACTGTTCATCTGCCTCGCTCACGTCTGGACTTCGAACGCTGAACCGCGCATGCAACCGAGCTACCCGCAGCAAAAACAATGTCTCCGTATAACATCCCTCCTCCAGTACCGTACTCGACGGATGCGCCCCCTTTCTCAGCGCATGCACAGCCGCCTCAAAATAGGCATCCCGACGAGCCAAGTGAACGGGATGATTCTGTTTAAAGTGGTTAATCGAAGCCATAATTAAACCCTATCCCACAGGCGCCCAGATTTGAAGCCTATTTTTCCGATGCTCCCGATCAGCGTCCCTTTAGCAAGGGATCAAATCTTACTTTTCATTCAGCAGTAAAGCATTACACTAGGGTCATGAAACGAGATCTGTCACCACCTGATGCTTGGCTGTACACACTCCCCAACGGATTCGAAATTAAAGCGGGGAAAACCGATGCTGATAACGACCGGCTCAGCCTAGAAATTGCTCGTGCCAATGACTACTGGTTTCATGTTTCCGGCATTCCCGGTAGTCATGTTATTCTCCGCCATCCGGATCAATTAACTCCTGATCGTGAGACCCTCCGTACGGCCGCCGCCCTTGCCGCATGGCACTCTAAATCCCGCCATGCCGGAAAAGCTACGGTAAGTTATACGCAGGCAAAATATGTTAGCAAGCCGCGTGGCGCCAGGTCCGGTTCCGTGACCATTAAGAAGGCAAAAACACTAAAGGTTAAGCCCGAACAACCTACTGACTAAACTTCGATTGCCGTGAAATCATCTTTGCCAACCCCGCACTCAGGGCACTCCCAATCATCAGGAATATCCTCAAAGGCAGTGCCTGGAGCAATCCCGCCATCTGGGTCGCCTACAGCTGGGTCATAGATCCAGCCGCATACATCACATATATATTGAATTTTTTTTTCCACCTCTTACCCCCTAGGTACGGAGTGCTTCTGCGATCGCATCGCATACATAATCTATGTTGCCCGTAGTAAGGCCGGCTACATTAATACGCCCACCCTTCACAATATAAATACTTCTCTCCGCCTGCAACCAAGTAACAGCCTCGTTGCTTAATCCGCTGAAAGAGAACATCCCACGCTGATCGACAATAAACGAAAAATCCTGACCTACCCCTCGTTGCTTGAGTCCGTCCACCAACGCCGTCCGCATGGTCTTAATACGTTCCCGCATGCCAGCGACTTCCTCAATCCATTCCCCATAAAGCGTCTCATCGGTCAGCACCGTTCGTGCCGCTAACCCGCCGTGTGCAGGTGGATTTGAGTAGTTTACCCGAATAATTTTTTTCACATGACTCATCGCCACAGCGGACTCTTCTGCACTCGGACTGACGATCGTCAACGCACCCGTCCGCTCATTATACAGCGCAAAGTTTTTCGAAAACGAACTCGCCACAAGAAAATCAACCCCAGCCGCCGCAAACTTTTCTACCGCTCCACGATCCGCTTCCATACTATCGCCAAATCCCTGGTATGCAAAATCCAAGAAAGGCAACCATCCTTGAGCAAGCGCCACATCCACCACTTGATCCCACTGCTCAGCATGGAGATCCACGCCCGTTGGGTTATGACAACAGACATGCAATAAGACTACATCCCCCGCCGGCACCTGCTTTAACGTCTCAAGCATGGCATCAAAATCAACGCCTTGAGTCGCTTTTTCATAATAAGGATAATCTTTAATCGCAAATCCTGCCGCCGTGAAGATCCCTTTATGATTTGCCCACGTTGGTGTACTTACCCAAATCTTAGATTCCGGTTTAAATTGCTTAATCAGGTCTGCCCCAACTCGCAAACCCCCAGTGCCACCCGGCGAATGAATTGTCGCCGCACGCTTCGACTGAATAACATCACTCTGCTCCCCAAACAAAAGCGTCTGAACGCCCGCGCCATATGCCGCATCACCCGGTATTGGTAAATATCCTTTAGTCGACTGCTCCTCGACCAACCGATGCTCCGCCTTTTTAATGCAGTTCAAAATAGGCGTTGCGCCCTGATCATCCTTATAGACCCCAACTCCCAAATTCACCTTCTTTGGGTTAGTATCTTTTTTAAACGCTTCGGTTAATCCTAAAATCGCGTCGGCCGGCGCCGCCTCTATCTCTTTCCACATACTCCTACTTCCTCTCTACTCGTCTCGCGGATAAACAAAGCGAAACATCTTTGACAATCGCAAACAACTCACGTAAGCAAAACAGATACCTTGCCACAACGTGTGGTACAACCCCGAAGTATCATTTTATGAAGAGTCCTTATACCGCAAAACCACTTCCCGAAAAAGTAATCAATCGCCTGGAGCAAATTCTCTTTCAAATTCTACCGCCGCTGGAAGAGGCCGTTTATAGCGGTCGCCCTGCGGATCTGGAGCTCTCGCAATGGATGCGTTCCCGCCGTGAACTCGGTTCGCGCGACCGCCGCTTTCTCTCGCAAGCCGTATTTCGCCACTTTCGCTGGATGGGCTGGACGCGCATCGCCCTGAAACAGGACCTGCCCGAAGCAGCCCTACTAAGCGCGTTGCTCGAAGAGCCCGCCGAAAGCCAATGGATACAACATCTTGCCCAAAGCATCACCTTTCCTAAACCGCTAGCACCTTTAGGCGCTCAATCAATCGCAGAGAAAGTCGATCAAGTAAATCAAACCTTTCAATCCAGCCTAAGCGAGACGCATCTGATCACCCCGGATGCCGCCTCGGTTATTGACCCCGAAGTACTTGCTCGCTCCCTCTCTGCCTTTCAGCATCGCCCCCCTACATGGATTCGTTCACGCATTGAGTCCAATGAGCTATTGGACGCGCTAGCCGCTGAAAATATCCCCGCCGAATCCACTCCCCAGCACCCTCAAGCGATCGCGATTCCTAGTGGCGTCCATTTGCAGCAAAGGCTAAACAAGGGTCCCGGTCAATTTATCGTCCAAGACCTCACCTCTCAATTTGTAGGCCAAGTCTGCGCCCCGCTAGCGGGTCAACTTTGGTGGGATTGTTGTGCAGGCTCCGGAGGAAAATCATTACACCTAGCAGACCTGATGAAACAACAAGGTGGTGTCTTATCCAGCGACCCGCGCGAAAGCGCCTTGATCGAACTAAAAAAACGAGCCCGCACCTGCGGTATTCGAATGATCCAATCTCAAGTACTCGATGCCACCAAAGAAAAACCCGGAACACACTTATACGACGGCGTCCTCGTGGATGCGCCCTGCTCTGGCTGGGGCACATGGGCTCGCAGTCCTGATGCCCGTTGGCGCACCTCTACCAAAGATGTTCGCCAATCCGCTCGGAGACAACAAGCCATTTTAAAAAATGTAGCTCAAGCATTAAAACCGGGCGGAACTTTAGTCTATGCTGTCTGCACTCTCACACAACCGGAAACCGATGAACAAGTAGCCGCCTTCCTCGAAACTCACTCCGCGTTTGAATTGGACCCCTTCCGGCATCTCATAACCGGCGAGCTCACCTCGGGCATGATTCAAATTCTGCCCTCACAGCATGACGGGATGTTCATCGCGCGCTTCCGAAAGAAAAACGAAACCGTCGCCTAATCCTTCAGTCGTTCGACTCGCTTAATTGCGGAACTCAAGAAGGTGCGTCCACCCAGGCGCAACTGAATTTCATCCGCGTCTACAGGTGGTAACGCCAATCGGTTGAGCGTGAGCAATCCCTTTAGCGCCGCCTGCTCGCCATGCAATGTAATCCGAACCTGCTGATTCAATGGAGTTCCAAACTTCTCTTCCAAGCGCTCAAACGCATCCCGACGATTCGCATAAAACTGAAACCACCCCTCCTCGCCTAAATCGCGAGGGAACTCCAGCAAATCATTCGCTGGAAAATTAAAATCAAGTTGGCTTCCCTTCTTCATATCATTAGCTCACGTCGATGCTTCGCGTTTCCTATACTGATTAACTATTTCTTTATTCTCTATCATATCCTATATTCGCCGCATGAAAACAGTTCATATTTGCCTTACAATAGGAATACTTTTTCTAGCCAGCTGTGTGTCCAGAACCATAACAGAAACGCCCATAGGCGGAGATAATCCTTCTACCATGGGTCTAATGTCGGAAGAACGTGTCATTGAGAAACAATGGATTTGGATTTGGGAAGACGAATATCAAATCGAAAAATAAATGGGGTGAAAGACGGGATTTGAACCCGCGGCCTCCTGGGCCACAACCAGGCGCTCTAACCAACTGAGCTACAATCACCACTCGAAAGGCTGTAAAAAATACCCGCCCCCCCTTAAAAATCAACCGTTTTCTTTTCGGAAGTTACTTCTGTAAAACTCCTAACCTTATAAATCGCTTCCGCAACAACGCGTTCTTCAACCCCATTTTATTCAAAATTGAAACAATCGGCCGTTATATAATTCATATTTGTTATTAATTAGGGCGATTCACACGAAAAATCCCTATCAAAAAAATGGAAGCCATAAATCCCCTTTAAAATTAACGGCACAACACCTGCATGATTGCTTGCGAGAGAAATTAAACTGAGGAGAGAAAATGAAAGACCTGATACAGGGCGCCATTAAGGCGTCACTGCTCGTGCTTTTATGCACAGCCGGCAACGCCCTCGCGGGCGATGGAGCCGAAACAATCGACACGGGAACTACCGCTTGGATGCTCACATCCACCGCATTGGTTCTGTTAATGATTCCCGGACTCGCCATGTTTTATGGCGGCCTGGTGCGTACCAAGAATGTACTTGGGACCATGATGCACAGCTTCGCTTCTATGGCGATCATCGGCGTTATCTGGATGGTTTGCGGTTATTCAATGTGCTTTGGTGAAAATGTTCTAGGCGGATGGTTCGGATGGAATCCAGACTACTTCCTGCTTGGCGGCATCGACGAATCCATTACGGGGGGCATTCCTGAATATGTATTTGCCATGTTCCAATGTATGTTTGCCATGATTACTCCGGCATTAATCGCAGGGGCTTTTGCAGAACGCGTTAAATTCCGCGGCTACTGCATATTTATCGCTCTCTGGAGCATCTTCGTTTACAACCCGCTATGCCATTGGGTTTGGGCTGGAGACGGGTTCTTATACCAAAAGGGTGCCATCGACTTTGCTGGCGGAACCGTTATCCATATTTCAGCAGGAGCAGCCGCTCTAGTTGCTGCGCTCTATCTTGGCGCTCGGCGCGGATATCCAAAAACGGCGATGCGTCCTAATAACCTTGTGATGACCTTAATTGGCGCAGGATTACTCTGGTTCGGCTGGTTCGGGTTTAACGCGGGCTCATCTGCAGCAAGCGACCTAAGTACAGGCCAAGCATTTGCTGTTACGCAAATTGCTGCTGCCGCAGGCGCTCTTTCATGGATGATCCTCGAAGGTATTTTACACAAGAAAGTGACCGCGCTTGGGTTTGTTTCTGGGGTTCTGGCCGGGCTGGTTGCCATTACACCTGCTGCTGGCGCCGTTCAGCCGCTTGGGGCACTCATTCTTGGTCTAATTTCATCCGTCCTTTGCTATCTTGCTATCGAGATGAAAAATAAGCTTGGATATGACGACTCACTTGATGTTTTCGGGATTCACGGCATGGCAGGCATCTGGGGAGCTATCGGACTCGTCTTTTTCCTTCGCCCAGGCACAACAGATAATACATTGCTTGGACAGCTCTGGGTCCAAGTAGAAGGCTGTCTGGTTAGCTTGATCTATTCAGGCGTTGTCACCTTTATTCTGCTCATAATCGTTGAGAAATTATTCGGATTCCGCATGAAATCTGAGGACGAAATGGCAGGCATTGATCATAGTGAACATTCCGAACGCGGTTACGGAATGCTTAATCTTAATTCGTAAAGGAGTTTACCATGAAATTAATTACAGCAATTATTCAAGAGGACAAACTCGATAGCGTACGTGAAGCATTAGTTTCTGCCGAGATTGGTCGCATTACCGTAACGCGGGTCGATGGACATGGACGTCAGGAAAAAACCGAGATCTATCGAGGCCAAACCGTGGCCCCGAACTTGATCGCTAAAGTAGAAATTAAAATCGGCGTGAACGATTCGTTTGTTGATACCGCTATTAGCGCTATTGTTAATGCGGCTAAACATGGCGGTGAGGGAACCGTTGGCGATGGAAAAATATTCGTCACCCCGCTCGAAGAGTGTATCCGTATTCGCACGGGCGAACGTGGAAACGACGCCGTTTAAAAAGGCCGACTGCACAAAAAAAGGGCGTCTTGTTGGCGCCCTTTTTTCATGAAGCCCTTTAGGAAAGCTCTTTTGAGCGTATAAATGCGCTCTTCATCGCGGCATTAACCATTTCCCTTAACCCTTGTTCATTAAAGGTCTCAATAGCTGCCGCTGTTGTGCCGCCCTTTGATGTAACTCTACTGCGTAAATCTTCTGGGCTATCGTCCGATGATGCTAATAAATCTGCCGCGCCGCCGACGGT
>DOEU01000027.1 GCA_003532555.1 Verrucomicrobiota bacterium
GTTCTCGGCGTTTTGCTCCTCGTCGTCGTCGTCGGAATTGCACTCGCATTCATTCCAAAAGTGCACCAATTCAATACCTATCAAGAGCGGAGTCAAATGCTTCAACGCGAAATCGACCAAGCCCTAATCACCGAACAAACTCTCAAAGAACAACAACGACGTTTTACCACCGATCCAGATTTTGTGGAACGAATCGCTCATGAAGTCGGATATGCTCATCCCGATGAAACCATTTTTCACTTTCCAAAAACACCCGAGACCGATGAGCGTTAAACAGCATATCGCTTGGACGATAGCTGGGTCAGATAGCGGCGGTGGAGCAGGGATTCAAGCCGACTTACAAGTCTTTCGCGCCTTCGGCCTGCACGGTTGCTCGATCACCACAGCCATTACCGCTCAGAATACACAAGGCGTTCAATCCGTCGAACCCGTTACCAATCCACTTATTCAAGCCCAATGGAATAGCCTAATTAACGACCTTCCCCCCACCATTATTAAATCCGGCATGCTTGCATACGCCGTCGAAACAGTTGCCGATCTGCTCGCATCGCATCCCACAATTCCATACATCTGCGATCCCGTACTCCGCTCGAGCTCCGGTACCGCCCTTCTATCCGAAGCAGCTCTTTCAATTCTCCAAAAACGCATCATACCACGTGCTATGCTACTCATACCTAACCTACCCGAAGCCCGTGAATTGACCGGTCTTCCAAATGCTTCACCTCAAGAGTTAGCTAACGCATTACTCGAAATCGGAGCGCAGGCGGTTCTCCTCAAAGGCGGGCATACCGATGGTAATCACTGCTGCGATTTATTTATGGATGCCTCCCACCGCTTCCTCATGGAAAGTCCGCGCATTAGCACCCATGCCACTCACGGGACCGGGTGCGTATTTGCTTCGGCAACCGCAGCCGCATTCGCCCGTGGTGAATCCCTTCCACAAGCGGTCCAAACCGCAAAAACCTATTTAAATCAAAATTTAAAGCAAGCTAGGGGTTTGGGCGCAGGCAAGGGTCCACTCCCCTTTCTGTCGCCCTGTAATGCCGAACTCGATCAACCGAACATTATTGAGAATTCGTTCAACAATGGAGTAAAGTAGAAATGGAACCAACCACCTTATACAGCACACTCGTTCTAAGCGGATTTGTTCTCATCGGCATAGAGATTTTTTTACCGGGCGGGCTCCTCGGTATCATTGGCGCACTAGTCTGGCTCATCGCCGCTGCAGTCGGTTACTTTCAGTTTAACGCCCCTTGGAACACCCTAAGTGCCATCGGACTCCTTTTTTTGCTTATCCTCACCTTCATTCTGTGGATGCGCTTTTTCCCTAAAAGCCGGATGGGCCGCGGCCTCACGTTAAGCGACAAACTCAACCACTCTCAATCTCATCCCGAACCCAACATCAATATCGGAGCCACTGGTGAATCGCTCACTAATTTACGTCCCGCGGGTATCGCTCTAATCGAGGGGAAACGTATCGACGTGATGGCAGATGCCGACTGGATAGAAGCGGGTAAATCTGTTCATGTAGTCGCGATCCAAAATGCCACTATAACGGTACGGGAGGATGCTCCATGCGAGATTTCTTAATTGCAGTCCTTCTATTACCACTCTTCGCCACCGCTTTCACCATCACCAACCAATACATCATTCCAGCAGATCAACAGGTCCAAGATGAACAATGGATTCTAGCTACGGTCGCGCAGCCCGATGGAATCTTTCTCAACGACTTATCTATTATGTGCGCCAACCCTCTCTCCCTTCTCGGAACTTATGAAGGCAATGTCAACGGAATAGCAGGCATGGAGACCGTGTTAAGCGGAACTGCCAAGCGCAATGTTCGCATCACCGGAAAAGTGGTTCGCATTGAAGGATTCATTGAAGGCAATTTGATGATCCTTGCCGACACCGTAACCATTTCCAAAAATGCCTCGATTGGAGGGAAGGTTCGATTAATCGCAGATAAAGTCATCATGGAAGGATCTATCGGCGAAGATCTACACGTTACAGCAGGCACCTTGCTCACACTCGATGGAACCATCACTGGAAATGCTCATATCAAAGCCCGTGAAATCTTGGTGAACGAACGTTTACGAGTTCATGGCGACTTCTTCTACCAGAGCGATCAAGTCCTCTTCATCGAATCCGCCCAAGTAGATGGAACCATTCTCAAAGAGGAAGTTAGTACTGCCGTTTCACCCTTTTCACCCGCCCAACTCAAATCCCGCGGTCTCTGGCTCTTTGCCGCCTTTATTTCTGGCGCACTCTATCTACTCCTCTTCCCTGGACAAGCCGCCCGCGCCACCCATCTTGTTTTCTCCGCACCGCTTAAATGTTTGCTGATCGGTTTTCTCGCTTCAGGTGCATTGCCTATCATCGGTGTGTTTTTTCTCACCTCACTAATTGGTCTCCCTACCGGCCTATTTATGTTAGGCCTCTGGGGTGCGTGGGTGTATCTCAGTCAAATTATTACCGCCTGCCTTATCGGCATCCTTCTACTCAAATTAATCGGTGCCGAAACCGGAAGACTACTGCTCGCCTCCGCAATCGGCTTGCTACTTCTCTCTCTGATCGGTTTAATACCGAGATTAGGTGTGCCGATTCAAGCCGTGAGTCTCTGGCTCGGAATAGGTGCTATTCTACAAACCATTTTTTTAAACCGCAGTGAAACAGTAATGCTCGCAAAACGCCTGCACACTCAAAAGCTGCAACCATTGGATAACGAGTAACTAACGGAGAGCGTATTATGTTCTATATCATTGCAATTCCCTTAACCATTATCGTCCTTGTCATACTTGGACTTGCCATATCAGTCATCAACTTGTGGGTACGTGCTCTTTTTGCTGAAGCCCCCGTACGTATTCGTGACCTCATCGGCATGAAGTTACGCCGAGTTCCGCCCACACAAGTTGTTCTAACCTACATCTCTGCCATAAAAGCAGGTTTGAGCATGACAACAGGCATGCTCGAAGCCCATTTCTTAGCCGGCGGTAGCATTATGAATGTCGTGCGCGCTTTAATCGCAGCGGAGAAGGCCAATATTACCATCTCCTTTCAGCAAGCCGCTGCCATTGATCTTGCCGGACGAAATATTGTGGATGCCGTTCAAACCAGCGTAAATCCCAAAGTTATTGACTGCCCCGATCCAA
Source organism: Verrucomicrobiota bacterium (assembly GCA_003532555.1). Classification (GTDB taxonomy): domain Bacteria; phylum Verrucomicrobiota; class Kiritimatiellia; order Kiritimatiellales; family Pontiellaceae; genus Pontiella. The sequence goes on from DOEU01000027.1 coordinate 3,150, forward strand.
ACAAAACCGCAGGCGGCATGCTAGATGCTGTGGCAAAAGATGGAATTCGCCTGCTCGTTAAAGCGCGGGTAACCGTTCGAACCAACCTCGATCGTCTGGTCGGCGGTGCGACTGAAGACACCATTATTGCCCGTGTTGGACAAGGTATCGTCAGTGCGATTGGTTCTATGGACTCCTATAAAAACGTATTAGAAAATCCCGACGCAATTAGCCGGAAAGTTCTTGGAAGCGGTCTGGATGCTCAAACCGCCTTTGAAATTGTCTCCATCGATATTGCAGATATTTCCGTAGCCGGAGTAGGCCAAATTTCAAATGTAGGTGCCAAACTGGAAACCGACCGAGCCGATGCCGATAAGATCATGCGCCAAGCGGAAGCCGAAGGACGTAAAGCAATGGCGATTGCCGAAGAGCAAGAAATGCGTGCGCGCGTTCAAGAGATGCAAGCGAAAGTAATTGAAGCTCAAGCCGAAGTTCCACTCGCGCTCGCAGAAGCCTTCCGTCAAGGTAACCTTGGTGTGATGGACTTCTATCGCATGCAAAATATCATGGCAGACACCTCCATGCGCGAATCACTCGCAGGCGGAGATGATGAGCAAGCAGAAGAGTAATCTCGATGGATGATCTAATTCCTTTTCTGATCTTTGTGGCCGTGGCTTTGATCAATCTGATCAAGACTGCCATTGAGCGTAGCGGTGCCAAATCGGCACCGCTACCCACTCCCCGCAAAGCAACCCCATCACCCCAAGAATCTCCGACGACGCTTGAAGAGTTCTTCGAAACTATCTCAGATCAATTTGGGATGGCAGAAGAAACGGAAAGAGAAGAAGATTTTTTTGAACCAAAAGACCCTAATATATTCGAAGAAAAAGCTCCATCCGTAGAGCCAGTCCCAGACACCATTATTTCGCTCCCATCAGAAAAAGCTCCCGCTGCCGATATCACCTTATTGCATAAAAAACCCATTGGCTATGCGATGAAATCCATCCCCAATACCCTAATTTCACTTGATGCCATGAAACTTCCCTCTGTTCCCCTCCTTTCTGGCGCGCAAAAAAAGACCCTTAATTTCCCCCTACGAAATCGCAATGTCTTTAAAAATGCCATCATTGCAAATATCGTTTTTAGCCCTCCAAGGGCCTACGACTCGGAATATAAGAATACCAATCTAAGTTAGTTGTCCCTACACAAATCTTCTTTCTCACGAGTTGACCCTCTGGATGGGAGGAGTTAAATTTGAACTTCATTTTTACGGAGAATTGTCGTATGGCCATGTTGATCACGAATTTTAATAAATTAATACAATCCAAAATTGTTTGGGGCCTTTTTATTGGTCTCGTTGTTTTTGCCTTTGTTGCCATGGATATGGCAACCCCAGATGCTAGCCCACAACGAAGCGCCAGTGATCCAATAGGACTCGTATTCGGCGAAGAAATTACCCGAGCGGAGTTTTTAACCTCTTACCGAAATGTATATCTGATCTACAGCATTATGACTGGCGAAGCCTTACAGGTGGATGAAGAAACCGATCGTGCCTTAACCGAAGCCGCCTGGAATCGATTAGCGGTCCTTAAAAAAGCTCGTGAACAAGGCCATAGCGCCTCCCCAGAACAAATCATAGGAACGATTAAAAGCCTGCCCCTTTTCCAAAATCAACAAACCGGACAGTTCGATGCCAGCGCCTACGACTCATTTGTCGGTAATTTCCTAGCAGGTCTTGGCATGGACGCAAAAGAGTTTGAGAATGCCTACGAAGAAAACATCATTCTCGAACAAGCCGCCCAAGTCGCTGGAGAAGGAGTGCTCGTTACCGAAGAAGAAGTGCTCGAAACATATCACCTACTCAACGACTTAATTACACTCGACACCGCCTTCATCCCCTTTGCAGGCATCTCTGCACCCGCCGTTAACGAAGCTGATGCACAAGCGTTCTATGAGGCCAACCGC
>DOEU01000007.1 GCA_003532555.1 Verrucomicrobiota bacterium
CCTGGACCATGAAACGTAACATCACCTCCCCGCTCCACCTGAAAAAGATCAATCCCGAGATCTGCATACTCCTGCTCACTCTTCAGTAGATAATTATCCCGCCCCCGATTTCCCAATGTAACGGTGGGTGTATGCTGTAACAAAACAACGGTATCCGGAATTTTTTCCGCCTGTCTAGCCGCCAATAAACGATGCTGAAATAATAGACCTGCTTCATAGGAAACAGGTTTATCAAATCTTATTGACCATGCATTATTCATACAAAAAAGGGAGGATTAATCCTCCCATATATCCTTTAAGTTAGGTCCCCTTAGGTCTGCGGGCAAATTTCTTCATAAGAACTAGCATCCATCAACGCATCTAACCCCAATTCATCTACCACTTTTAGTTTAAACAACCAACCAGCACCAAATGCATCCGCATTGATTGTTTCTGGAGCATCTTCTAAAATTGGATTAATCTCCACAATTTCACCAGCAATAGGTGCATACACATCCGCCGCTGCTTTCACCGATTCAACCACAGCCGCTTCATCACCTCCAGCAAAGGAAACACCCACTTCCGGCAACTCAACAAATGTCAAATCCGACAATTGACTTTGCGCAAAGTCAGTAATCCCTACGGTTGCAATATCACCTTCGAGAGAAACCCACTCGTGTGATTTTGAATAGAAAAAATCTTCTGGTAATGCCATTTTTACTCCTTAGAACTAATTTAAAAATTGGAGGTGCGGACCGGATTCGAACCGGTGTTCATGGATTTGCAATCCAGCGCCTAACCACTTGGCTACCGCACCTCTCTTGACAACGCCGAAAATGTAATCTCCACCGCTTCTCAAGCAAATAAAAAAGCGTCATAAAAATTAACTTCTCCTTAAAACATCGTTATCAATCAAACGAATTGATTCCAATTTAACCGCAATTGCAAGCAAAGCCGTTGAATGAATCCGTTCGATAGGTTTTAACGTAACATCATCGACCACAACGACATAATCGATAACTATACGCGGCAAACACACCAAACGATCTCGAACTGCTTGTATCAATACTTCTACCGATCTTTCACCTTGCTCCACTTGTTTTTTAGCACCCTGAATCGATTCATATATCACAACCGCATCCAACCGCGCTCCCTCAGACAATCGTTGATTCCGTGAACTCATAGCCAACCCATCTGATTCACGGACGGTTTTACCCCGAAGAATCTCAACCGGTATATTCAAATCACGCACCATCCGCTCAATAATTCGCAGTTGCTGTAAATCTTTCTCACCGAACACAGCTAAATCCGGTTGAACCAAATTTAACAATTTCAAAACAATCGTACAAACCCCTCGAAAATGGCCTGGACGAGATTCCCCGCAAAGACCACGACTTAATAGCTCCTCATCTACCCAAACACTTGTATCTTTCATGTACACCCGATCCGCAGACGGTGCAAAAAGAACGTCTACACCAAGCGCCTCACATTGCATTAAATCCTGCTCCAATTTCCGAGGATAATGGGTGAAATCCTTTGCTTCTCCAAATTGTATCGGATTCACAAACAGACTCACCACGACCTCATCCGCATGCATTCGTGCCAACTTAATCAACGTGAGATGTCCGGCATGCAACGCTCCCATGGTAGGCACAAGCGCTACGGTTTCTCCCCCACGTCGACGCTTTTTTGCCCAATTCGCCATTACCTCTGGATCATCAATTAACTGCATCTTTAGTAACTTTGGTTCTCATCCGGAAAAGCACCGCTTTCAACCGCTGCTTTAAACTCTGCCAACGCCTCTTCAATCTGAGGTGCAAGTTGCACAAACGGTTTAACAAACGAAGGCACTGCTTTCCGACTCAACCCCAATACATCCGAAATCACCAACACTTGCGCATCACACGAAGAACCCGCCCCAATGCCCACTGTTGGTATCGAAAGAGCTTTCGTTATTTGCGCACTCAGTTCAGCCGGAACACACTCCAATACGACCGCAAAAGCACCCGCTTGCTCAACCGCCATGGCATCATCCATAATTCGTTGCGCCGCCTCTGCATTAGTTCCCTGTTTACGATACCCACCCAATTCCTTCACCGATTGAGGCGTTAATCCAATATGCGCTAAAACAGGTATTCCATTTTCAACCAGCGCCTCAATCAACTCAGCTCGGATCGAACCCCCCTCGATCTTGACAGCATCTGCTCCTGCATCCTTTAAAAACCGACCCGCATTCGCCAATCCACACGAAATCGAAGACTGATAAGACATGAAAGGCATATCCGCAATCACCAATGCACTTTCCACCCCACGAGCAACCGCTGCCGTATGATGTACCATCTCATCCATGGTCACCGGAAGCGTACTCTCATAGCCCAATGAAGTCATACCAAGCGAATCACCCACTAAAACCGCTGGCAATTCCGCCGCTTCAATCCAACTAGCCGATAACGCATCATATGCTGTTAACATCGCCCAAGGCGTCTCACCCTTCATCTTTTTAATGTCAACTGACGTCCACCGCTTCATCTCATCACCAACTTTCAACCATTTTTTCAACACGCTGTTCTGCTCTCAGCGCTTGCCACACATGCATAACCGCTCGAGGCTCTCCCGGCAACACCAAATGCGGTCGCACCTCCGTTAATGGCGCTAATACAAAATTTCGTTCACTCCAACGTGGATGAGGTATAGTTAGATCGACAGACTCAATCCTACGATGGCCCGCAAATAAAATATCAATGTCAACGGTCCGAGGCTCATTGCGCCCACCCGATCTAACTCGACCCAACCCCTGCTCAACATTTCCTAAACGCACCAACCACTCCTCCGCCGAGATTTCACTCTCAACCAAGATCACCGCATTTAAAAAATCATACGCCAAATAATCTGAAGCCACATCAACCGGATCTGTTGAATACACAGAAGATTGATCTACTAAAGTAGCATCATCATAAAGCAACAATCCATCTCGTGCTGCTTGTAAATAAGTCAACCGATCACCTTGATTGGACCCCAAACTAAAACCGATCTCCACCGCTCCACACTCCCTCTTCCATCTTCACCGCACGCCCCGAAAGTACCATGCACCCCTCCGCATCATCCACCATCAACTTCTCCTCGCTCCGACACCGCACCTCCACCGGAAACGAACAAAACCCGCGTACCACCGCCAACCGTGCCGCCGCCAACGCCCCCGTTCCACATGCCAATGTTTCTCCTTCAACACCTCGCTCATACGTCCGCAAATGCACCTCTCCCTGTTCATCTACCGCCGCCACACTCACATTCGTACCCTCTGGAGAAAAAAAAGAATGATGTCGAATAAGTGCCCCAAACGCATCTAGATCCATCACCATCAACTCATCCAAATCATGCAACCACATCACCGTATGCCGTACCCCTGTATCAATCATATCCAAGTGATATTTATCCATAATCCATACATCAAGTGTAGCTTCCTGCCATCTACCCAGTCGCAAGCAGACTCGATCACCATCCAAGTGAGCCTCGAGCACACCTGCAGCCGTCTCAATTTCAAACCTGCTTTCAACTAAACCCAAATCGGCAGCAAAACGCGCGATACACCGCGCTCCATTTCCGCACATCGAAACTTCCGTTCCATCCGGATTAAAAAACCGCATCCTAAACGCCGCACATCCCGAAGATTGTAATAAGATTAATCCATCCGAACCAATTCCCGTCTCACGATTACACATCGCTTGAATACCTGCCATATCCTCTACTGCAAACGTTTTTGAACGATCATCAATGACAACAAAATCATTCCCCGCTCCATGCATTTTTGTATAGTCGACTTTCACGCGAATAGCTTGCCACACTTTCAATCTTCTTCCCAAACACAAAAAAAGGTCGCCCTACTGGCGACCTTTCAACATAGACTCATAATCGATTAACTCACCAAAGCCAATAACACACCCGCCGCTACCGCCGAACCGATCACACCCGCCACATTCGGCCCCATCGCGTGCATCAATAAAAAGTTTTGCGAATTCGCTTCCAATCCCACCTTATTCGATACCCGAGCCGCCATCGGTACCGCCGATACACCTGCAGACCCGATCAATGGATTAATCTTCTCTTTGCTCAACTTGTTCATCAACTTCGCTAATAAAACACCCGACGCAGTTCCAATCACAAATGCCGCAAGTCCTAAACCAAGAATACCCAACGTTTCCACATTCAAAAATTTATCCGCTGCCAGTTTAGAACCTACCGCCAGACCCAACATAATCGTCACAATATTAATCAACGCATTTTGAGCCGTATCTGACAGACGATCCACTACGGACGATTCTTTCATCAAATTGCCCAACATCAGCATCCCAATCAACGGAGTAGCCGAAGGCAATAACAACAAACAAATCACCAATACCATCAACGGAAATACAATTTTTTCTGCCTTGCTGACTGGCCGTAACTGCTTCATCTCAATCGCGCGCTCTTCCGGTGTGGTCAACAACTTCATAATCGGAGGCTGAATAATCGGAACCAACGCCATATAAGAATAGGCCGCCACTGCGATTGCACCCAATAAGTTCGGCGATAGTCGCGACGCAAGAAAAATAGCCGTCGGACCATCTGCCCCACCAATAATCCCAATCGCTGCCGCATCTTCCAGCGAGAACAATCCACCTAAAGAAACCGCACCCAACAGCGCCAAGAAAATACCAAATTGAGCAGCCGCACCCAATAACGCCGTTTTCGGATTTGCTAACAACGGGCCAAAATCCGTCATCGCACCTACGCCCAAAAAGATCAACAGCGGGAAAACGCCCGACTCAACACCTACCGTGTAGAAATAATACAAAAAACCACCCGGCTGACCGGGCATCGGTTCTCCTGCAATTCCCGCGACGGGAATATTCGTTAAAATGGCACCAAACCCTATCGGCAATAACAACAAAGGCTCAAACCCCTTTGTAATCGCCAAATAGATCAGACCCAGCCCCACGAAAATCATAATGAACTGCCCAACCCCCTTCGGAAGTAACGCCTGCTCTTTAAACCCTTTTAAACGCGCTTCTGCCAGCAAGTCTCGGTACGGCACTAATTCCGCCTCAGGAATGCCATATGCCTTCGCCTCCGACAAAACATTGACCACACCCGCAAAATGACCAGCAGAAAGTTCGGCATCCACCGTCTTTGCCAAGGCACTCCGATAAGCCGCTTTCTTCTCCTCCATCGTTGGCGGATTAAAGAAACGATAAATACCCGTCTCTTTCCACAGCTTGTTAAATCCCTCTGCAATCGAAATGCCCTCTCGGCTCTCAGCCGCCTCAACAGCCGGAACCCCTCCGAAAAGCGCCCCTGCAACCGCTACAACTAATAATCCTTTTTTCATCAGATCCGCTCCCTTCACGGTGTTGCCTTAGCCGATAGTTGCGAGTTGATCACCCGATGCGACAAGCGCTCCCGACTGAACTTCAATCGAAGTAATTGAGCCCGCCTCCGCAGCTTTAACTTCCACTTCCATCTTCATTGCTTCCACAACAAAGAGAACATCACCCACCGCCACGGCATCACCGACGCTCACATTCACCTTAATCACCTTGGCATTCATCGGTGCCGAAACCGCTTGACCCTCGCCACTGCCAGCCGAACTTAATCCACCCGCTTCACCATCACTCACCGCGATTGTGTAACTAGATCCATTCACCGTTGCCTGATCACCGCTCACTTCAACCTTATACGTTTTTCCATTCACCGCGACTGCATAGGCGCCATCGCCACCCGCTTCTACCGTTTTCGGCATCAACGAATGTTTACGAACTCCATTGACCTCTACGTTACCTAATAAAAAATCAATTC
>DOEU01000018.1:0-2292 GCA_003532555.1 Verrucomicrobiota bacterium
CGCCTTTCAGAAGCATCACATGTTTCAATCTGTTGCAATGCTTCATTATAGACAAGTTTTTCCAAGTTTCTTCGATCGCGATTAAGTTGATCCAAGATACTCGCCTGCTTTCGACTTACCTCCAAATTATCCATCATCAATAAATCAAATGCCTTCATAGGGGAACCCATACGCCCGGCCGCGTTGATCCTGGGTCCCAGCTGGAACCCACAAACTGAACTTGTGACAGCTGACTTATCACCAACGAGTTGAATCAAAGCGGACAAACCTTTCCAAACGGTTTGTTTCATCTGCTTTAAGCCGTTATCAACCAATATTCGATTCTCTTTTATTAACGGAACCATATCTGCAACCGTTGCTAAAGCAACCAAATCTAATCCCTCACGCAGATCAACTTGATCCGCTTCCTTTCGATCTTCATTTCGTCCTTGCTTCAATAAGGCGTGAACTAATTTAAATGCGACGCCTGCCCCACATAAAATAGTCAAATCTGAATAAGTACCTAGCTTTGGATTAATACAAGCCAATGCCTCTGCATATGGAAAGGTCGGTTCATGGTGATCGGTAACAATAACGTCGACACCTTGTTGATTTGCCTGTTTCAACGCTTCTATCGAATTCGTTCCGCAATCCACCGTAATGATCAGCGTCGCTGAGTGCATTTTCAGGGCTCGTTCTAAGGCATGAATCGTTACACCATACCCATCTCCAATCCGCTCTGGAATAAACGCATCTACGTGCATTCCGAGCCGGCGGAGCATCCGCGTTAGCAAAGCCGTTGAACAAACCCCATCCACATCATAATCTCCATAGATAAGAATATGCTCGTTCTGATCTTTTGCCTTCCATATGCGCGCGACGGCTTCAGCCATATCTGGCAATAAAAACGGATCAGACAGTCCAGCTAAACGGGGCGCCAAAAAGGATTCCACTTTATCTGCTTGGTCTATTCCTCGTGACACCAAAATATGAGCAATTGCATAAGGAAGATTATTTTTAGCAAGGACTGCATCAACCGCTTCGGAATCGACCTTAACAGACGACCATTTCAATGATTCTCGCATTCGCTCTCCCAAAAAAAAGGCCTCGTTAAACGAGGCCATAAACATTCATCAATCTTTCTTAAGAAACCTTCTCTTTTTTATGCCATAACAACATGACCGGAGTTGCGACAAAGATAGATGAATACGTTCCCACAAGAATGCCGATAAACAACGCAAGTGCAAAGTCCTGCACAGCGCCTCCGCCAAAGACCAACAACATGATAACTGTTAATAATGTAGTTAAAGAAGTCAAAACGGTCCGGCTTAACGTTCGATTAATAGCTAAATTAGCCACATCTTTATAAGATTGACCTTTATTCATCTGTAGGTCTTCCCTAATTCGGTCAAATACAACGATCGTATCATTAACCGAATAGCCAACAATCGTAAGCAACGCAGCAATAATCGGCATACTCAGTTCATTCCCAAGTAAGCAAAAAATCCCCACGGTTATCAATACATCGTGAGCTAATGCCGCGATTGCTCCTATAGCAAAAGCAAATTCAAAACGAAGTGATATATAGATAATGATCCCGAGCAAAGCGAATATAATGGCTTTCAATCCCCGACTTTTCAGTTCCGAGCCCACTTGTGAACCCACGCTATCGTTCTGAATATCGAGATAGTTTCCTGATAGCGTTTTAACCGAATTAAGAGCCGCTTCAGCTTCTGCTCCACTTGCACCAACTTTAACTTCCAGGAACTCACTACCGTCCAGCGCACTTTCATATGCAATATTTGCATTAGGATATCCTGCATCTGTTAGGACAGATCGAACTGTTTCAATATCTTGCTTCTCCTCAAACGAATAACTGATGACACTTCCACCCGTGAAATCAACCCCGAAATTTTGTTCACCTTTGCCAATAAAAATAGACCAACTCACTCCGATGAGTAAAATCGATAAAATCGCAGCAATTTTTCGTCCGGCCATGATATTGAATCGAGCATCCCGTAGAAATGGAATCGAGAGCATCTTAAGTGATTTAAGTGCATTTGCATCAGCCAACGAATTGAAGAATAGTCGTGTCATAATTAACACAACAAACATACTTACCAAAATACCCGCACTCAACGTAACCGCAAAACCACGAATTGGACCACTTCCCTGCCAGAATAATATAATCGCAGTCAATAAGGTCGTTACATTCGCATCTAAAATTGTGCTGAAAGCTTTATTATATCCCGCATTGATTGAACCTGAAATTGATTTTCCAACTTTCCACTCTTCGCGCATTCGCTCGAAAAT
>DOEU01000018.1:2681-3898 GCA_003532555.1 Verrucomicrobiota bacterium
CCATATAAAGTCAGTGTCGGCAAGCTTACTGCACTTCCCTCAAGTGACCCAGAAAGCACCCCAAGAAAACCAGAGGCCAAAACCATTCCGACCGGCAAAAGAATCAACACAAATATAAGAGATAAATTGGCGATCAAGCCAGATGTTAAATAATAGAGCATCATAAATAGCAACACGGTAATACCTCCATAGAGAATCGCCTGAATACCGCTATCAATCGAATCTTGCCCCAACGTGGGAGCCACCGTTCGTTCTTCGATAATAGTTACACGCCCTGGCAGTGCACCTGCTCGCAATACATTCACTAACCGCCGGGCTTCAGGAATATTAAAATTTCCCGATATCTCAGCCGTACCCCCATAAATAGCTTCGTTAATTCGTGGGGCTGAATAGAGCTTATCATCTAGAATAATTGCAAGTCTGCGGAAAGAGCCATCCGTTTTCGGACTGTTCTGCTCAGTCACTCGTGCAAAAGCCTTCTTACCTTCTTTATTGAATTCCAGCGATATAGCCGGTAGTCCCGTCATAGGCTCATAACTTACCGCTGCATCTTCAACAGTATCTCCACCTAACTGGCGACGCCGCTCAATATATTCAGGTCGATAAACTGTAGAACCATCCTGCAATCCTTCTTCCATTAGCATGAAATCAGCGGGTTTATTTCCAAGTCGCTTCAACCTATTAAAATAAGCACGATCTAACTGATCATCACTTAATACCAATCGATCTCGCACATAAATCGGGCCACTACGATCTTTTCCCACAATCCGGAAACCAGATGGAACTGTTCCAGCAGTGGCTAGCTCATCAATCCAGTTGGCACTTTCCGCATGAATCAATTTAAAACTCAATACCGCATCTCTAGACATTTGAGCTTTTGCTTCCGCTCGAGTCTGTGCATCTGCACCGGGCAATCGAACCACGATACGTGCATCACCCTCAGGGTAAATCTCTGGTTCTGCTGTACCTAGTACATCGATTCGGTTCCGAATCACCTCAACGGCAATCTCCCGAACCGCTTTAACCTGTTCGTTCAATTGAGTTTCTGTAATCAATTCAATGCTATCTGCTTCACCCGACTCGACTAATTTTCCAGCCACATCCTCCTGATCAACCTCAACCACAAAACTAGAACCCCCTCGTAAATCGAGACCCAGTTTAATTTTCTGATCTAAAGGCGTTACCAAAGCGAAAGACCAAATCACTAAAAAAAGTAA
>DOEU01000018.1:4236-10159 GCA_003532555.1 Verrucomicrobiota bacterium
AGCAACCATTTCCAAAGTTTATTTTTATCCATTTTCAAACCTTTAGCTTAGCGAGCTGCGTCCAATTCAGTCGGTATTTCATCTTTTTCTAAAATCTGAGAAATAGCAGCTCTTACAGCTTCTACTTTTGTATTTTCAGCAATCCGAATAACAACTGTATTCTCTTTCACATTAGTAACTTGTCCAATCAATCCACTCGTCAGCAATACACGACTCCCGCTCTTCACATTCTCCAACATTTCTTTACGTTCTTTCTCCCGACGTTTTTGTGGACGGATCATTAGAAAATACATGATTGCAAATAAAATTAGCATCATGATTGGAAACTGAAAAGGTGATGCCTCTGGACTCGAAGCTGGGGATGCATTTGCAACAACAATCATTTCATTTATCATCTTTTATTACTCCTTTGTGCTTTGCACATGTTCTTTCAACACGGTCTGATACGCCGCATGAAACTCGTTTCTAAACTGATCAAAACTTCCTTGTTCGATAGCACTTCGTATTTCACGCATCATCTCTAAATAACAGTGCAAATTATGCAAGGTTATCAGTCTTAAACCTAAAATTTCTCCAACATTTAACAAATGCCGAATATATGAGCGTGTAAACTTTTTACACGCATAACACGAGCATCCTTCTTCCAATGGCCGCTCATCATCACTATAAAGAGCAGCCTTAACAGGGTATCGGCCTCTTCGCGTTGATACAGTTCCATTTCGTGCCTGCCGAGTCGGCATCACACAATCAAACATATCCACCCCACGCGCTACCGACTCCACCATTTGTGCCATTTCCCCCACGCCCATTAAGTAGCGTGGCTTTTGTTCAGGCAAATGGATCGTCGTATCATCCACACCTCGCAAAATAAGCTCTTCGGGTTCGCCGACGCTAACACCGCCAATCGCATAACCCTCAAAATCCATTTCAACCAATGTTTTCGCACAGGATTCACGCAAATCCGCAAATACACCTCCTTGCACAATGCCAAAAACAATCTGACCTTCCGCTCGAGGTGTATCCCTGCAAATAGCTGCCCAATCTATGGTCCTTCGCACAACTTGGCAAGCGTAATCCTTTTTACAAGGATAAGGCGGACATTCATCAAATACCATAGCAATATCTGAGCCCAATTTGCGTTGAATTTCCATCGACTCCTTAGGTCCAATAAAGTACTGACGACCATCTGAGTGTGATTTAAACGAAACTCCTTCATCCGTAATCGTATTTCGCGCACCTAAACTAAAAACCTGATAACCACCACTATCTGTTAAAATTGAACCATCCCAGCCCATAAACGAATGTAGGCCTCCACGCCGTTCAATTAGGTCAGCACCAGGACGATCATTTAAATGATAAGTGTTTCCTAAAAGAATTTCACAGCCCAATTCTTCCATCTCTAATGGCGACATCGCTTTAACCGTTGCCTGTGTTCCCACGGGCATAAAGACTGGTGTTTCCACTACCCCATGCGCAGTCTGCAACCGCCCGCACCGCGCCTGCGATGAAACATCCCTCTTTAGGATCTCGAATCTATCTGTTGCCATCCGTATGTAACCTCAAAATGCCATATTGCTTAAATCAACACTATAAACCAAGCTGGAAGCGGAAAAGATCCTTTTGAAATCAATTTAAGCCCTATCAAAATTCTTTTCCCTGTCTTGCTTTATCTCAATGGGACACTAGACTAATTTCCATCTTTAAAAATATGGATGACATTATGACCAATACAACTATCTCCAAGATTTTTACACTCTTTCTCATCGCGGCGCTGACCAATGAAGGATTTGCCCAAAACCTACACTCTTTTAATCCAACCGAAATGCCACTACCACAAAAAGAACAAGAGTTGCAATCATTCCGCTTTGAAGGCGCTGATATTGATACCGTTATGACGCAATACTGCGAATGGACAGGGAAAACGTACTTAAAAACAGATGCTGTCCAAGCAATCATCACTCTTCGAGTAGATCGCCTCACGACAGCTGAATCCATACAAGTTGTTGAAGCTATTCTCGCCATGAACAATATTGCCCTCGTCCCCATGGGTGATAAATTTATTAAAGTAGTGCAAGCCGGCTCCGCAGACCTTGTAGGCCAAGGCATGGAAATTAACCTCGATCCAGATTTCATCATCCCCAGCTCCGATGATTTTGTTACAACCGTAATTCCACTTCAAAATGTGCAAATCCAAGAAGTCCAAGCTGCGGTTCAACACATTCTACACACCTATGGAAAAATTCTAACCCTACAACGCAGTAATAGCATTATGATTACCGATACGGCAGCCAATGTAAATCGCGCCCGTGAACTTATCGAATTTATTGACCAAGCCACGGCACTCATTGAACAGCGTATCTATAAAATCGAACATGCCGATGCTGTAGAAATTGCCGCAAAAATTGATGAAATTATAACAGCTGCGAAGGGTGAGGAAGACAAACCCGATCCAGTTGGGAACCCCTACGCACGAACTCCAGCAGGTGTAATTCGAGCTAACGCAAACCCTGCTACAACTAGCGCACCCGCACAGGCTTCTATTGCAAATACCGAAGGGGGAAATGCCGTTCTTATCCAAGGTGACGTTAAAGTTCTGGCCGATGAACGCACCAACATAATTATCATATTTTCCCAAGCCGAAAACTTTCCCTTCTTTGAAAAAATTATCGAAGTGCTCGATGTCATTGTAGAACCCGAAACAATCTTTGAAGTTATTAATCTCGAATATGCCGATGCCGAAGAACTATCCGGAACCCTGAATTCTCTAATAACGGGAGGTGGATCATCCAGTAGTGCCAGTGGTTCTCGTACATCCACCAGTAATCGCAATAACGGAAGCAATTCGACTCGCGATAATACCAACTCGCGAAATACCAATAATAACCGAAATACGCGGCTAACACCGAACGCAGCAGAAGAACTCTCTACAGGAGGCATCGGTAACCTGAACCGTCTCTCTGAAGAAACCACCATTCTTGCTGACGCACGTTCCAACTCCATACTCTTAATGGGTGAAAAAAACGATATCGCAGCCCTTAAACAAGTGATAGCTAAGCTCGATGTTAAACTCGAACAAGTTATGATCGAAGCGGCTATATTTGAAGTTACCCTTAATAACGGTCTAAACTCAGGCATTGATTGGCTATACCGTGAAAACAACCTTGATCAAGCAGGTGGCTTCAATGCACCAACACTGTTAAGTACTACCAACACCATTCCAGGAATCGCCACAGGCGCGTTAACCTATTATCAAAATTTAACTGATATCAGCACGGAGATTGCCATTAGCCTAGCTGCCAATGACAGTAATGTTCGACTCCTCTCAACTCCAGTCATTATGACAACCGATAACACCGAAGCCCGTCTAAGTGTAGGTGAGCAACGACCTGTAGTAACCTCCACTTCCTCATTCGGAAATAGTTCAGGTACATTGCGTTCCTCCTATGAGTATAAAGACATCGGAATTAACCTGACCGTCACCCCGCGCATTAATCCCCAGCGCGTTGTTGTAATGGAATTATTACAACAAGCCGATCAAGTTGGAGGAACCGTTGAAATTGATAATAATTCCGTGCCCGTCATATTGAACCGAGAATTCGAAGCACAAATTTCTGTGCCTGATAGAGGAACCATCGCACTCGGTGGCCTAATTAATTCCGAAACCCGAGATTCTAAAACAAAAATCCCAATCTTAGGCGATATTCCATTTATTGGTCGATATCTTTTCAGTAGCCAATCACAACAACAAGTCCAGACCGAATTAATCGTATTACTGACCCCTTATGTATTAACCACCGATGCAGAATTAAAAGAAGAAACCGAACGACGCTATCGTAGCACCGATATGAATGTAGACGATTGGCCTAAAACCGGATGGTCCGACTCCACATTAAGATATCAATCAGGTGAAAGTTTAAAAGTGCTTGATGAAACACAACGCCCATATCAACAGAAATCCAACATCTCAACCATTCTACAAAATATGAAAGCACAGTAACGAAGTCATGCCTCACGTCCACTTCATAGGTATCGGCGGTGTAGGCATGAATGGTCTAGCACAACTTGCAGTTTATCATGGCTTTCAGGTAAGCGGTTGCGACCGAGGCTATCAAGCCCAAAGCCCTCCTTACCATCAACTAGAAAATATTGGGATCCAAATTACCCCACAAGATGGTAAACATCTTCCTTTGAGCATCGATAGCGTTGTATACAGTTCAGCGATTGAATCAGATAACCCCGAACTCATTCTTGCCCAAAAACGTAATATTTCATGCTTCCATCGTGCCGAATTTCTTAATCAACTTATCCCGAGCGATGCCCAACTTATAGCGGTTACTGGAACTGCTGGAAAAACAACCACCGTTGGACTTCTTGGCTACATATTTGAACGAGCACAACTCAACCCAACGGTATACAATGGAGCAGCCATTCTTAATTGGAAAAATGATCAAAACCTCGGGAATGTTCGATGCGGGGGAAATCATCTGTGGATTATAGAAGCAGATGAATCCGACCGATCATTACTCACCTTTAATCCCACGCATACTCTTCTTACCAATATTGGAGAAGATCATTATTCCCTCTCTGAACTAAACCTGATTTTTGATCAATTCCGTTCGCAAACTCAATCCTATTTCATGGATGCCCGCGAATACGAAACATCCCCAACCATTCCGCAAAATAAACTCATAGGGGCACACAACCAGATCAATATTTCCAATGCCGCTCAATTTTCACTTCAACTCGGAATATCAGAAGATCTGATTCATGATGCGATCACTGATTTTGAAGGTATAGAAAGACGCTTAGAAAAAATAGGCTCCTTTCGACAGATGGATATATATGACGACTATGCTCATAATCCCATGAAAATTGAGGCCACAATCACTGCACTCATAGAAGCCTATCCACTACATGCGATGCATGTCATTTGGCGCCCACATGCATTTAAGTCTCTATCTAATCAATTCGATGCTTATCTCGAACTATTTCATCGTTTTCTTCAAAAGACGAATGCTGCACTTTCACTCCTACCCGTCTATTATGCTGGAGGAACAGTTCAACCAGAAAAAACAAGTGAAGACCTGGCAAAGGAGCTTATAAAATTAGGTCATCCCATCAACCTATTCAGCAGTTATGATGATCTCCATTCCTATTTGATGAAAAACAGCTCTGCAAATGGCCTTCTCTTAGGCATGGGAGCACGTGACCCTCAACTACCACTTTTCCTACGGAGTTTAATATCATGCTAAATTCAACGATCTCCATCGAGAGCCTTCAAAATCCACGCATAAAATCACTCGTGAAACTTCGTAAATCATCCGAACGAAGGACACAAAAAAAAACCCTCATCGAGGGATGCAGAGAAGTGGAGCGAGCCCTAGAAGGTGCTCATCCAATCGATGAATTCTACATTTGCCACAAACTACTAAATCCGAAGAGTTTATCTCTAATTTCCACTTATGCCAATAAGAACGAAATATCGGTTTATAATTGTACGGAATCCGTATTTAAAAAAATTACCTATCGAGAAACATCGGATGGAATTATTGCACGAGCTCCACTTATTCAATGTAAATTAACTGAAATTAGCTTGTCTAAATGTCCTTTGGTTTTAATAGCCGAAGGAATTGAAAAACCCGGTAACTTAGGAACCCTCATAAGAACGGCTGATGCCTCCGGTGTACATGCTGTAATTCTTATCAATTCCAAAACTGATCTATCAAATCCCAATGTTATTCGCGCAAGCATGGGGAGCCTATTTCTGCTACCCATCATCGAATGCACAACAGATGAATGTTTTTCTTGGTTAGAAAAAAATGATATCCGAGCTATAGGACTCACACCTGAAGCGAAGCAACTCTATACCAAAAACGACTATACCCTACCCACAGCCCTCATGGTTGGCTCAGAAGACCAAGGC
>DOEU01000044.1 GCA_003532555.1 Verrucomicrobiota bacterium
GAACCAGTTTCTACTTGCGTCCATGAAATTTTAGAACGATCGCCCCGGCAATGCCCTCGTTTTGTCACGAAGTTAAAAATACCGCCCTTGCCATTCTTATCGCCTGGATACCAATTCTGCACCGTCGAATATTTGATCTGTGCATCCTCTAACGCTACCAGCTCAACAACCGCTGCATGTAACTGATTCTCATCTCGCTGCGGAGCCGTACAACCCTCAAGATAGCTCACATATGCTCCGTCTTCAGCAATCACTAAAGTACGTTCAAACTGACCCGTATTCGCCGCATTAATTCGGAAATAGGTCGATAACTCCATCGGACAACGTACTCCTTTGGGAACAAAACAGAATGAACCATCAGAAAAAACAGCCGAATTCAACGCTGCAAAATAGTTATCTTTTGTTGGGATTACAGTGCCTAAATACTGCTTTACCAAATGTGGATGTTCTTTCACTGCCTCAGAAAATGAGCAAAAAATAATACCCATTTCCTCAAGTTTTCCTTTGAACGTAGTAGCCACTGATACAGAATCAAAAACCGCGTCCACCGCCACCACGCCCGCAAGCATTTCCTGCTCACGCAGAGGAATACCAAGCTTTTCATAGGTTTCCAGCAATTCCGGATCGATCTCATCCAAACTTTTCGGAGCATCAATCTTCTGCTTCGGAGCTGAATAATAACTTAATGCCTGATAGTCAATTGGAGGAAAATCGACCTTAGCCCACTCCGGTGCCTCCATTTTCTCCCACGCCCGGAAAGCTGTCAGCCGCCACTCCGTCAACCACTCCGGCTCTTCTTTCCGGCGCGAAATCTCCAGCACAATATCCTCATTTAATCCCGGAGGGAGACTTTCCGACTCAATATCCGTCACAAATCCATATTTATAATCTTGGTCTGTTAGCTCATCGAATGACTTTTCGTCTTCAATTTTCATCGATTTCCTCGCTTCTTATGTGGCTCCATCGATCACCATCTCCTCTAAGGAGACCGATCGTAATTTATCCACGATAACAGAGTTCACTTTTTGCCAGCTATTACTTACTGCACAGTTACGATCACATCCGTTGGTAATGCAACACGCCGTCATGCTCACAGGTCCCTCAAGCACCTCAATAATCTCAGCCGCTGAAATTGCCGAAGCTTCCCGTGCTAATCGATAACCCCCTTGGCTACCCTGAATCGACACCAACAAACTTCCCTGAAGCAATAACTTCAAAACCTTGCTCACTGTCGGTAATGGAATATCTAATTGCTCAGCTAAATCCTTCGAATTAGACAACTTGCCTTTGCCCTGGAATATCTCAGCCAGTAAAATGAATCCATAATCTGTTAATCGTGTTATCCTTAACATTTTTCTCCTACGAATTAAAATAATTGGATTTTAATAACATATCAAAAATGTAACAGAGCCTTCGTTCCGTGCAACCCCAATCGAAGGAATTCGATAAAAAAAGATCGGTTAAATTTCAGTTCCCTTAACCGCTTCCCAATGTGAATCTAACACATCGATCGAAAGATCCGAAAACTCTGTCCCTTGCACAAGCACCCGCTGCTCCACCGAACGGAAGCGCCGTTCAAACTTCTCTACATTCGCCCGCAATAGATCCTCAGCATTAAACCCCAAAAATCGGCACATATTCACGCAACTGAAAAGCAGATCGCCCAACTCCTCCTTCAACGCATCTTCATTCCCCGATTGAATCGCTTCACGCACCTCAGTAATTTCCTCCTCCAACTTCGCCGATACATCCTCCGACGTCGCCCAATCAAAACCAGCGCGAGCCGCCCGCTTCTGCACCTCATGCGCCCGTTGCAATGACGGCAATGCTCTCGGAACGCCCTCTAGAATCGATGAGGCCTCCCCCTTCTCTGCCTTCTCTACTCGCTTAATTGCGTCCCAATTCGTCAACACCTCATCGGCACCCGAAACTGCCGTATGCCCAAATACATGCGGATGGCGCCGTACCAATTTTTCTGAAATTCCACGTGCCACATCCTCAAAATCAAACAGACCAGCCTCCGATTGTATCTGCGCATGAAACACCACCTGCAACAAAAGATCTCCCAGTTCCTCCTCTAGCTCCGAAACTGATCCATTCTCAATCGCTTCCACCAACTCATACGCTTCCTCAATCGCATACATCTTTATCGAGTCACTTGACTGCTTCTGATCCCAAGGACAACCCTCCGGGCTCCGCAACCGACGCATAATCTCCAACAACCGCTCCAACTGATTTTCCGACTCGCTCATGACATCTTCACTCTCTAGCAATGCATCAAAAACTCAACAAATACAAAAGCAACTCACTAGGCTTTCAACCGATTTATAAATATCATTAATAACTATATTATTTATACTTTATTTGTAAAAATTTAGTCGTTAAAAACCTACTAACTGCTACTACGAAAAATGGATCTTAAAGATAGCAGGAGGAAAGATTAATCATTAAGAATCAGAACTACTCACGCCCGCAAACTCAATTGCCTCTCCAAGATCTAATAACCTCTACAAATCTACCTTCACAGTGAATAAGATTTTTCCGTAGTACGCAGGTGGCTGAGATTAAACGAACAGATCGACTACATCCGTAGGGTATGATCGAGTAGCTGATCGGGTTTTTCATCACTCAGCTGATCAAGAACAAAAGCAGCTCCACTGAAGTCTTGGAAACAAGTGTATTGATCGGGAATGGCAATCACAGAAGCTCCGGCAGTTAAGGCTCCTTTACATGCGAGCTGCGATGAAACAACTGCAACAACGGTTTTGTTTTCGATTGCAACCTGTTTAAGCATCTTGAGCCAGTCGTCAGCTCGCGGAAAGGTTTCACGCTGTTCTTCGGGTATAATTAATTCTACTCCCAACTCATCCAGACCAAGACGTTTCAGCAAAGTTGATGAATCGATTGTATTCAAGGCACTATAAGCAAAGACGGCGACACCGCGAGATTGAGCGGCTTTCACTAACTTAGTGATCGCGGCGTTGGGCTCCGATTCATTTGCACAAAAGGCGGCAACGGATTTATTCACTTCTCCAACGGCCTTTTCAATCGCGTCGGCTTTGTTGCCGGCTGCTTTGAGAATATCAGTTACAGCAGTTCGATGATCAGGGGAAAGCGGCGAACGACAAAATGCAGCGGGAGTGAGCTCGATACCTTTGGGCTCAATACCACGTTTAATTGCTTCAAACTCTACGGGTCGTAACGAAACAGCGACATAGTCGAGTTCAATCAAAAGGGCATGGGTAAAAGTAGCTTCTGCTTGCGGTGCGTTTTCCTGTTCGCTCATTCTGTTCACTCCAGTGGTTTTTCGTTTAAAGGTGGCGTACTTTAGGGAGCGGATCGGTTGCCGTCAAGCCCTCTGTTTAAACGGCATTCGAATGACGATCAAAGCTGAATTTTCAATTCTTACCTTTTAAGCATTGCAAGGTATCGGCTGCGTGTAGATGATAGCCTGAATTTTTAACGATTTATTAGTGAAATTTAGCAACAGGAGTGACTGAAGTCAGATGCAGAAAGCGATTATTGCACTCGAAGACGGTACGTGGTTTGAAGGAACTGCTTTTGCAGGTAGCGGCGAGGCCTATGGAGAATTGGTCTTCAATACCTCGATGACGGGCTACCAAGAAATCTTAACGGATCCCTCCTATCATGGTCAGATTGTGACGATGACCTATCCTTTAATAGGAAACTACGGGGTGAACACAGCCGATGAAGAGTCGCGCGGCATCTTTGCACGGGGATTGATCGTAGGTGAATATTCACGAATGTATAGCAATTGGCGTGCTGAGCAGTCGCTTGCTTCTTATCTGGAGAGCAACGGGAAGATCGGTATTCATGAAGTGGATACGCGAGCAATTACACTCCATATCCGCGATAAGGGTGCAATGAAGTGCGTGATTTCAACTGAAGAGAGCGATCCGAAGGTCTTGGTTGAGAAAGCAAAAGCATCTACTGGATTGGTCGGGCGTGATTTGGCGACGGAGGTAACGATTGATGCCCCCTATTCATGGCCAGAGCAAAAAAATCCAGACGCCACCTATCAAGTGGCGGTAATCGACTGTGGAATCAAATTAAACCAGTTGCGCATTTTTGAAGAGCTGGGTTGCCAATGCACCGTTTACCCCAATACCACATCCGCCACCGCTGTTTTGGTATCAAATCCAGATGGTATCTTTATTTCAAACGGTCCAGGTGATCCAGCCGGTGCACCTGAAGTAACGAGTTTGGTGGAAGAGTTGATCGCCGCGAGACGGCCACTATTCGGCATCTGCTTTGGACACCAAATGTTGAGTCTGGCGATGGGAGCAGAGAGCTTTAAATTGAAATTTGGCCATCGGGGTGGAAATCAACCGATTCAAGATTTGCGCACGAAAAAAGTTGAGATTGCTTCTCACAACCATGGGTTTTGTATTGATGCTGATTCGATCAATAGCGAAATTGCTGAGGTGACGCATTTAAACTTGAATGACCGCACAGTGGCAGGAATTAAGCATAAGCAACAACCGCTCTTCTGTGTACAGTATCATCCAGAAGCGGCCCCCGGTCCTCACGACCCATACTATCTATTTGAAGAGTTCATCGATCTAATGAAAGAAACAAACGCATGAACCACCCCGAATGGATTGCCATCCTAGATTATGGTTCGCAAGTGACGCAGTTGATTGCTCGCCGCATTCGCGAGCAACACGTCTATTGCGAAATTTTACGATATGACACCCCCGCAAACGAACTACGCAAACGAGCGCCAAAAGGTATTATTCTCTCCGGTGGTCCTTGCAGCGTTCCTGATTCCGATTCTCCTAAATGCGATCCCGCACTATTTGATCTCGGGGTTCCGATGCTCGGTATTTGTTATGGAATGCAACTGACGGCTTACGCCCTCGGTGGCGAAGTTCAACGGGGTGAGAAGCATGAATATGGAAAAGCAATCATGCACATCATGAAACCCTCTCCACTTTATGAGGGATTAGAAGATGAATTGCAAGTGTGGATGAGCCATGGCGATAAAGTGGTTTCTCTACCCGAAGGTTTTGAAACCGTTACGGAATCAGATAACTGTCCGCATGCTACCATGCAACATCTGGAGCGGTCGCTCTTTGGAGTGCAATTCCACCCCGAAGTAGTGCATACCCCGCAAGGGGCTCTGATGCTTAAAAACTTTGCTTACGGAATTTGCGGTTGCTCAGGCGATTGGGAAATGGCGAAATTCGTAGAACATACTATTGCCAAGGTGAAAGAGACCGTGGGCGATGATCATGTCTTACTTGGGCTCTCCGGTGGCGTTGATTCTTCGGTGGTGGCTGCGTTGCTTCATAAAGCGATTGGTGATCAACTCCACTGCGTCTATGTCGATAATGGATTGATGCGATACAAAGAGACTGAAGAGATTGAATCCCTTTTTGGTGATGCGTTTGGCATGGATTTGCATGTAGTTCATGCGGGCGAACCCTTTCTCTCTAAGCTGGATGGGGTTAGCGATCCGGAAGAGAAACGAAAAATCATCGGAAACACCTTTATTGATGTCTTTTCAAAAAAGGCGCGCGAATTAAGCGGTGATGTAACCTATCTCGCACAAGGAACCCTCTACCCCGATGTAATAGAATCGGTCTCTCCAATTGGGGGCCCTTCGGCTACAATTAAGAGCCACCACAATGTGGGCGGGCTGCCGGATGATCTTCATTTTAAATTAATCGAACCGCTACGCGAACTCTTTAAGGATGAAGTTCGACTGGTTGGACGCGAGTTGGGGCTGCCCGATTATGTGGTCGATCGCCAGCCCTTTCCCGGTCCTGGACTCGCGGTTCGCATTATTGGTGAAATTACACCGGAACGGATTGAGACCCTGCAACAGGCGGACTTACGAGTACGGGAAGAGATTTTGAATATGGAGAATCATCTTGATGTCTGGCAATACTTTGCAGTGTTGTTGCCGGTGCAGTCGGTCGGAGTCATGGGAGATGACCGGACCTATGAAAACGTCATCGCTGTTCGGGCAGTTGAGAGTCGCGATGGCATGACTGCCGATTGGTTCAAGTTGCCCTATGAGGTTATGGATCGCAT
>DOEU01000006.1 GCA_003532555.1 Verrucomicrobiota bacterium
AATTGCCACTTTATATCGCGGCTTTTGATAAAGGTGATTCGGACTTTCCGTTTGATTCCGGGCTCGGGTTTATCGGTCCATTCTAAATGTGCTTTCACGATATATTTCCAAGAATAATTAGCGGCGGGAGAACCATTTTTTAGAGATACCGCAAATAAAGCAGAGACCCGCAATGGTGATGCCGATTAAGGGGAAAAGAAGCCGTGTGCGTTCGGCTGTAATATCAATTTCCGCCTGTTTCTCCATTAAGATATAGACGGATAAGCTGATGCCGATTGCAAGAATGGAAATCCACCAAAGCATACTGTGATCATCTTTACTTGAATTTCTTGGCTTTAAGCTCATGTTTCAACACTAAATTGTGTATGCCTATTTACAAGGTTAAATTGGGTCTATCTGGTGGGATTTAATCCATCCGGTTTGATGATTTATTTTAATTTGAATCCATTCGCTATGATGGTTGCGAAGTACAGTAATAAGGGCTCCAACTGGCAGATTAAATGCAGTTTTACTGTTTTCAAGCGGAGCAAGTTTAGCCGCAGTTTTAGATTCGATTACGACATATTCGGGATGATTGTTTCGTTTTTGATACTGGAGAAGAGCGGTGATAGATATCACGAGAAAGAAAGAGAGTAGGCTGGTGAAATGAGTGAGTGTGACTCGAGGTCGGTTGATCTTGAGTATGATAAATAGAGCGATGATAAGCAGCGCATAAGTCCCTATGGTGAGTTGAATCCATTGGTTTTCGGATAGAGAAAAGAAGAGGCGGGTGAAGCGACTTACTTCGGGTATAGGAGCTCCTACGACCTCAAGAACATAGCGAAGGTTCGCTCGAATATCGGGGTCCGTGGGGGCAAGGTATTGTGCACGCCGGTAGCTTTTAATCGCGAGTGCTAGATCTCCTTTTTTGTAGGCCGCATTTCCTAGATTAAAATAGAGTTCGGGTTGATTAAAGGGTTCGGTGACTAATTGTTGATAAAGATCAATGGCGTTTTGATAGAGACCGCTTGCATATGCATTTTCAGCTGCCTGAAATTGAGCTTGTTGTGCATGCGAAAAAAGTAATGGAAGGATGAGTAGTCCGATTAGGCATGGCTTCATAGGCGAGTCCTTTCACATTTTTGAAGAAGACTGCGAGTAGTTTTGATCTGCATTTGAATGGTTTCTTGAGGGGGAGTAGATGGGCTATAGCGGTTGTGTTCAATGGCTTTAATGAGTT
Source organism: Verrucomicrobiota bacterium (assembly GCA_003532555.1). Classification (GTDB taxonomy): domain Bacteria; phylum Verrucomicrobiota; class Kiritimatiellia; order Kiritimatiellales; family Pontiellaceae; genus Pontiella. The sequence continues at coordinate 1,220 of DOEU01000006.1, forward strand.
CGGTTAATACGACTTGCTCTTGGTTAAAGGCCTGTATGATCCGTGTGCAGGTTACCTCTCCGGGAGGGCGGTTTAATCGATGGCCGAAATAGGTTGTGATCGCTTGATAAAGAGCCTCATTAGCGGCCGTGAGATTATTTTCATTGAGCGCTTTTTGTGCTTCTTTCAAGGAACGGGAGGCTTCTGGCCATGCTTGAGAGCGACGTTGATATGCGGAATCGTTTTGGCGCCGGTGCAGGATGCGGATCCAAAGAAAGGTAGCTATCCAAAGGAGCAGGGGTGTGGAAATCCAGATAAGAGATTTTCGTGAGTAAAGAGTTTCCAATGTGTAGGGGTTTTTCCAGCGTTTTGGCTGGGGTTTTAGATGAATAATGTCGTAATCCAACGTGCGTAGGGTGGGGTCAGATAGCGAGGTCTTTGAGGTGAGTAGGCGGGCTTGATCTCCTGGGGATAGCTCGATCGCGAATGGGCCGGCAGTGAGGGTGTGGAAACTTTCATCTTGGGTGTTGAAGTATGAAAAGTGGATGGCGGGGATTTGGGTGAGCTCTGCGGATTGAGGAATGATAATTTGTTCAAATTGAAGGGTACGGGTTTCGGCTGAGGGGATGATGCGTGGTTGATAAATTTTATAGGCAGTATTTGTTGCAAGGATGGGCGGCGTAATTTTATCGAGGTTGCCAATTCCTTTGATATGGCTTGTGAGGGTGATGGGTTCGCCAGTTTTAAGTTGAGTGGGGCTGATACTGGCTTGGAATTCGAATTGTCCGACTGCTCCGGTATAAGTGGGGGGGCAATTTTTTTGTGGTACGGGGCGGACGGGGAGGGTGAGTTTGTTGCATTCTAATTTAACAGGGCGATGTTCTTGGCGTCCAAAGAAGTCGCCGAAGAAGGGGTCATTAAATCCATAGCTACGGCGGTTTTGTCTGGGAACGATTAGATTAAGTTGTACGTTTGGTTCGAAGGTGAAGGTGCCAGCAGTAATGGTCTGGAAGGTGGTCTTTAGGGTGGTGATTGTATAGATATGACCTTCGATAACCTGTTGTTCTTGATGGACTCGCTTCCAGTCAGGGTCTCCATCGATACCTTGTTCAGGCAGGCCTCCGAGGATTGAGATGCTGTTATCAATTTGGATGCCTTCGCGGATATAAAGTTTAAGTGTTAAATCAAAGGGTTCATATACGTAGGGATTGGAGTGGGTGCTTGCAATTTCGGCATAGAGGAGCTGACTCAGTTGCTGCGCTTCGGAATCATTTTGAGATTTAATCACTTGTAATTGAGCTTGGAGGGCGCGGGAACCTCCTGGTAAATCAACTTGAACAGGACCAATAATAAAGTTCCCGGTTTGTTTGGGTGTAATAAGGTAGCGGTGTATGATCTTAAAGGTGCGTTGCATATTAACGATGCGTGTCTCGGAGCTTT
>DOEU01000031.1:0-384 GCA_003532555.1 Verrucomicrobiota bacterium
ATTGCGAATCAATCTTCGGCGGGTTCGTTGGAGGTGGCGAATGCGTTTATGGAGCGGCGTGGTATTCCTGCTGATAATCTCGTTCGGTTGGCGATCCCAGAATCGGTATATGGAGGGCGGGCTACATGCGATCTCGATACGTTTGAGGAGTTGATTTGGATTCCGGTTAAGAAGGAGATAGTTTCTCGTCGGCTTGAGGATCAAATTCTAGCGTGGGTGTATTCAACGGATTTTCCGATTCGAATTATGACGGATGCATCGGATCGGCGGCAGGTTTCGATATGTGGGCAGACATTTATGAAGAATCGCCGTGTTGAGGGGGTGTTGATTGAGGAAGGGAAATATCATTCTCCGATTTTTGCTGGGCCGAATGAACGTTTGCGG
>DOEU01000031.1:772-6508 GCA_003532555.1 Verrucomicrobiota bacterium
GGTGAGGATGATACGGTTGAGCGGTTGCGTTCGGGGCTGGGTGGGCGCATGCCTTTACCATCTATGATGTTGGGGTATACTGGTTCGGGGGGAAGTTCTCTAGATTCAGTACTGGCGGTGTTGGAGCGAGGACAGCAGGCAGATTATCAGGGGCGCCGGGCGGGGCTCTATTTTGTGACCAATAGTAATGTGAGATCGACGTGTCGTGATTGGCAGTTTGCATCGACAAAAGAGCGGTTAGTGGAGCGCCGTGTGGAGGTGGTTGTAACAAATGAGTTTCCGGTGGGGGCGTCGTCTATTATGGGTCTTCTCTGCGGTGCGGAGCAGGTTTCGCCGACGGAGATGGGTTCATTTGCACCCGGTGCAGTGGCAGAACATTTGACGAGTTGGGGGGCCGAGTTTCAGCGACCGCAGACGAAGTGTACAGAATGGTTAAATGCAGGTGCTACGGCGACCTGTGGATCGGTGGTAGAGCCGTATGCGAATGCAAATAAGTTTCTTTCGGCGCGCTTTTTTGAGCATTACACGGCGGGATGTTCTGTGTTGGAGAGTTTCTATCAGTCGGTGGCATCGCCGTTGCAGCAGCTTTTTTTGGGAGATCCGTTGGCGCGACCGTATGCGCCGCCGGTGCGGGTTAGTTTGTTGGGTGTGAATCGGTTGTCGGAGGAGCCTTTTCGGTTCCGTGCTATGGCGGCAACTCAATTGAGGGGTGTTTCTTGGCGGTATACGTTTTTATTGAATGGCCGAGTGGTTGAAGCAGCGTCGGAAATAAGTTCTTATCAGGTGAATCCGGTTGATTTGGCGGATGGGTTTCATACATTGCAATGTGTGGCGTGGGTGGACCATTCGGTTCGTTTTTATGGGTTAGATACGAAGGTGTTCGTGGTGAATCGAGTTGGAAGGGCTTTATCGATTTCATCGGATATAAAACCATTGGGTGCAGGGGTTCATGGGGTTCAGGTGGTGGTGGATGGAGCGGATGTTCCTAACCGGGTTCAGTTGATCTCAGGTGCAGAGGTACTTGATGAAGGGCGTTATGATTCGGAGCTATTGTTACGATTTCAAGAATCTTGGTTAGGAGATGGAGTGTGTCGATTGCAGGTGGTTGGGGTGTATGCTGATGGAATGGAAGTGGCGAGTGAACCACTGGTGTTGACGGTTTTTAATTCGTTTAATGAATAGATGTATCGGGTTGTTGGTTTTCGCTAATCGCTCACTTTTTTTCGCTTTTTTTATGTGTGTGGTTGCTTTGATGTTGGTTAAAAAAGTTCAGGAATTTACACTTTAATTTATTCAGTTTGAGCGGTAGGTTTTGCGGTCTATGAAGCAGATAATAACTCAGATTAAGAGTGAAGGACCGGAGCAAACGTGGGCGGCGGCGGCGACTTTAATGGAGTCGTTGGAGCCAGGAACAGTGATTGCATTGCATGGTGAGTTGGGCGCGGGAAAGACTTGTTTTATTCAAGGTTTGGCGGCGGCGATGGGTATCACGGATCCTATTACGAGTCCGACGTATACCTTGATCGGTGAGTATGAAGGTCGGATGAAGTTGAATCATATTGATCTATATCGGTTAGCGAACAGTGTGGAGGCGCTGGGTATTGGATTAGAGGAATATTTAGAGTCGGATGGCATTACGGCAATTGAGTGGGCTGAGCGGGCCGAGGAGATTTTACCGGAATCGATGTTGCATGTATCTATCGAGAAGGGTCGCGATGAAATGTATCGGCAGATTGAAATTTGGCGGGAGGTAGTATGCGAATCGTAGCAGTTGATATGAGTGCTTCAAAGGGAAGCGTGGCGTTGGTAGATCAGGGTAGCGTGCGGGCTTCTTTTTCGTGGGAAGAGAAACGGGAGAATCGGCAGCAGTTATTTGATGCGTTGAAGGCGTTAGCGATTGATTGGAGTTCGGTTGATCAATTTGTTGTGGGTCGTGGGCCGGGTGCATTCTCGGGGATGCGGATTGCGTTTTCGGTAGTGAATGCGTTGGCCGCGCCTGATAAGACGCCGGTGGTGGCGCATAATAGTGGAGCTGCTGTGGTGCATGCACGAGGTGCCTCGCAGAGTGTGGTGGTGGGGGATGCTCGCCGTAAACAACTTTGGATTGGTGCATTTGATGGGATTGAACTTTCACGAGCGTTTAAGTTGATTGATCCGAAAGAGTTGCCGATGTGGATTCAAAGCCATACGGTGGTGTTGAGTCCGGATTATGATCGATTGGCTTCGGTATTAGATCCGTATCTGGGAACGGATGGGACTTCTGTTGTTCCTCAGGCGTCAGATTTAGCCAAGGTGGTTTGTTTGCGGGCTCGATTGGGCTTGGAGACAGAACTATTTGAACCTCTCTATTTACATCCGCCGGTTTTTGTTGAGCCGCGCTTTCCGGCCTAAAGGGGTCTGCGCTTGAGCCGTTAGGTTGAAGGGTTTATAATATGGGTATGAATCCAAGGGTTGATGGTTGCCAATTATGTGACGAACTCCCAACACGCCGTACGCTTGATTTAGAGACGGTGTTAGTGGCGGGTGCATCGGGATATATTGGAGGGCGTTTAGTTCCAGAGTTGGTTGCGCGCGGTTATCGGGTCCGGGTGATGGTTCGATCGAAGGTGGAGGCGCTCAGTGATCGTTGGCCGAATTGCGAAGTGGTGGTCGCCGATGCATTAAACCCAAGCTCTTTGATGATTGCGATGGAAGGGGTGCATACGGTTTTTTATCTTATTCATTCCATGTTAGTGGGTCCGAAATCTTTTGCAGATGCGGATCGATCTGCTGCTCGATGGGTGCGTGAGTCAGCGGAGCAACAACAGGTGAAAAGGATTATTTATTTGGGTGGATTGGGTGATAAGCAGGATCGGTTGAGCCCGCATCTGTCGAGTCGAATGGCTGTGGCGGATGAATTGGCACTTGGATCGGTTCCGGTTACGTTTTTGCGGGCGGCGATTATATTGGGTTCGGGTAGTGCGTCATATGAGATGATGAACCATTTAATTCGCCGTTTATGGGTATTGCCGGTACCAAGTTGGGCGAAGACACAATGTCAGCCGATTGGTTTACGGGATGTGATTAAAATTTTAGTGGGCGTGCTAGAAATTCCGGAGACGGCGGGAAAGATCTTTGATATTGGAGGACCGGATATCTTGAGTTATGAGGATCTGCTAAAAACCCATGCGGAGGTGTTGGGTCGTCGGCGTAAGTTTATTTCTTCTCCGTTATCATCGATTCCTTTTTTTGCGATGATGACGAGTTGGTTGACGCCAGTTCCGGCCCCGATTACGCGTTGTTTAATGGAGAGTGTAGAGCATGACGTGGTGTGTGAAGGGCGTGATATTTTGGAGGTGCTTCCTTTTAGGCGGATCAGTTGTCGGGAAGCGTTAGTATTGGCGCTGTCTCGAGAGGAGCAAGATGCGGTGCATAGCCGATGGACGGATAGTTATCCACCAGATCATGAGTTGGCGATCAAGTTAAGTGAGTTATCGGGAGCGCCGACGTATAATTCGACGTATTCATTGGTTACGGAAAAATCGGCAGAGGCGTTGTTTCAATCGATCTCTTTTATTGGAGGGGAGCAGGGATGGTTTAACAGTACTCCTTTGTGGCGTTTGAGGGGTATGATTGATCGGATGCTTCAAGGGGTTGGTACGCGAAGAGGTCGGCGGAGCCCTACGCGTTTGCGGGTGAATGATGTGGTTGATTTCTGGCGGGTTGAACAGGTGAAGAAGCCAAATCAATTATTATTACGAGCGGAGATGAAGTTACCAGGTCGAGCTTGGTTGGAGTTTCGGGTGGATCCGGATGAGGGGCTACAGCGGTTAAGTGTTCATGCTTCTTATTATACTAAGGGTTTAAGTGGGAGGCTCTATTGGTATGTCTTTCTTCCTTTTCATCATTTCATTTTTGGGGATCTGATTCGTGGAATCGAAAAGCGGAGTGAGGAGCAAGCTGATGGACGCGTTTGATCTACCTCCGATCTGCCCGCCCCCTGCCAATGATCTGATTCCAATGCTTGTAATCATTGGGGCGGTGGTCGGATTTATGTGGATGCTAAGAAAGTTTTTTAAAGGAAATAGATCGGATTAAGTTGTTGTTGGTTCTATTTTTTCGTTTCTATATGGAGGGTTTATGAAATGGTTTTTTTAGGGAGAATCGTATGAGACAATTATTTGTATTTATCGGGTTGGTGGCATGGGTAAATGGGACATTGGCTTTTATGGTGGAACGACCGAATATTTTATGGATTACGAGCGAAGATAATAACGTAAACTGGGTGGGTTGTTATGGAAATGAATGGGTGAAGACGCCCCATATTGATGGGTTAGCTGCGGAGGGGTTTCGGTATAGCGAAGTGTATGCTAACGCACCAGTTTGTGCGCCTTCGCGTTCCACTTGGATTACGGGGATGTATGCGATTACAATGGGCACGCAACCGATGCGGAGCCGGAATGAAATTCCGCATGATGAAATTCCTTATTATCCTGATCTACTTCGCTCGGCAGGGTATTACGTCGGGAATGATAGCAAGACGGATTATAATATCGGCGGGCGAGAGGATCAGTCATGTTGGGATAATCCAAAAAAGGTCAATTGGGAGCAGTTACAGCAGCAAGAACCTTTTTTTCAAGTACTGAGTTTTTATGAGTCTCATGAGAGTCGGATCCAAGGTGAGTTGGTGGATATAGAGCATGATCCGATGCATACTAATTTACGTGCCTATCATCCAGATGTGCCGGAGATTAGGAAAAATTATGCAAAATATTACGATGCGATAAAGCGAATGGATCAGCAAGTGGGCGATGCATTAGCGGCGTTAGAAGCGAGCGGGATGGCGGATCGTACGATTGTCATTTATACCTCGGATCATGGTGGGGTGTTACCCCGTAGTAAGCGTTATTTGTATAACACCGGATTACATTGTCCACTAATTGTACGCATTCCGGCGCAGTATCAATCTCTTTGGCCCTTGGAAGCCCCTGGGGGAGTTGTGGATCGATTGGTTAGTTTTGTTGATATGCCCAAGACTTGGCTTTCATTGGCAGGTGTCGAGGTTCCATCGCATTATCAAGGACGTACGTTTTTAGGCAATGATCAGGAACCAGAAGCGACCTATCACTATGCCTTTCGTGGTCGTATGGATGAGCGATTTGATTGCGCGCGCGCGGTTCATAACAAGCGGTTTTTATTGGTTCGAAATTATATACCTTATGCGCCGTGGGTGCAGCATTTGGAGTATCAGTGGAAAATTCCGGCCATGCGGGCTTGGGAGTCTCATGTTCAGATGGGAAAAGCGACACCGATTCAAGCTCGACCGTTTTCGGCAAAAGCGGCGAGTGAAGAGCTCTATGATATGAAGGCGGATCCTGATAGCGTATTTAATTTGATCAATGATCCTGAGTATATGGCGATAGCTGCTGAGCTTCGCTCAGCTTTGCACGCATGGCAACTTGAGGTGCTGGATACGGGGTTGATTCCTGAGTCTGAACGAACGCGCATGGCGGCAGATGCAAATCTTACAATCTATGAGTGGGCGGAGAACGCAGAACAATATCCGCTAAAGAGTCTGTTGCATTCAGCCGATATGGCATTGGAGCAGGATCATAAGAATCATGCTGCACTGCAAATGCTATGTCGAAGTTCGTATCTGGGGGAGCGTTATTGGGGGGCAGTGGGACTGTTTTTGATAAAAGATGATTCGGTTGCGGCACCGTTACTGATGGATGAGTCGCATGAAGTACGAGCGAT
>DOEU01000120.1 GCA_003532555.1 Verrucomicrobiota bacterium
AATCAAAGGCAGATATACGCGGATGGGGATGCTCCTTCAACAGATCTTCCACCTGTTGCTCGCGCATTTCCATTCGAATTGCTGGATGCCGGATCAAATCAATTAATCCATCCCGGTCTCCTTCAATCGGATATGCCAGCCAACCCATGAAGGCCTTCACGCAAGGCGAAGACAAAACCGGGCGTCCCCGACGAAAATAATATGGCAACCCAAATCGACCAAATACATGCGGTACGACATCCTGCACCATGGACATATTCGGAACTACGATGGCAAATCGATGGGGAGGCGTCTGATGTGCCTCCATATACCAAACGATTCGACGAGCCACATCCTCGATCTCACCATATGCTCCAGCAGACCGCGAAAAATCAATCGAGGAGCGCTCCAATCCCGATAGCATCTCCACACTCTCCATCACCCATGCATCACCAAGTTCTTCCGCCCAGCCCGCCCACGGTTCAGTCTGAATTTCAGCCAGTACACGCTGCCCCAATGTTTCGCTTTGAATATCACTATGCGAAGAAGGTAATGTCGATTCAACCCGAAGCTGCAAACGCTCATTCAATCGCAATACGACCTGCTCCTCAAAGGGAGAAAACCAACGCACATCCCGAAATACAATCCGCCGAACTCCCTTTAAAAATGGAGGCCAATCCGCCACATCATGACGAAGCAGTCGAAGCACTCTTCGATGCTGCTCCACCGCATCAAGTATTCCTTCCTGCTCGCTCTGCGCTCGCCAAACCTCATAGAGCAAACCCATTTGATGCAACCGATGATCCGCCGGATGTGAGTGCAACCACTCCAATATCTTTTCGGCGTGCAAAGGCAACTGAGCCAGTTCCTTTTCCACCTTATCTAAAACTACCTCACAGGCAGACGCAGACAACTGAGCCAACGCTCCCCTCCCATCAAAATGACCACGAGCTGTCTCAACCGCCTGCTTGCGTCCCAAAGCATTCGAAACCGAAGATCGAACCGCGATAGGCTCCACCGCTGCATCCCGCAAACTACGCAAGAGACCTGAGATCGAAAATTGCCCAGAAGTTCGGCAAAATCCATCTGCCAACGCCTGTTCCATCTGGTAACGCCTTAACGCTAGATCCGTTGGGAAAACCACGATCTCACGTTGAACGAAAGCTTTTTTCATGACAACGATTGAATAAAACGAGCAATCCGCTCCATAGCCAACTGAATACGATCAAATGATGTGGCATATGAGCAACGAATAAAACCCTCACCACACGCTCCAAACGCTGTTCCCGGTACCACAGCCACATTCTCGGCCTCTAAAAGATCAAGCGCGAAATGATGGGCACTAATCCCAAATTGGCTCACATCCGCAAATGCATAAAAAGCACCCGCCGGTTCAATACACGGAATATGCATCTCCTCAAATGAAGCCCGCATAAAATTCCGACGCCGCATATATTCCTGCTTCATGCGCTCTACATCCGACCCACACTGCTTCAACGCCTCAATCGCCGCCTCTTGCGACAAGATCGGTGCACACAACATAGTATATTGATGAATCTTCATCATCGCTTCCGTCAACTCCGGAGGCGCACATGTGAACCCCATTCGCCAACCCGTCATCGCCCACGCTTTAGAAAAGCCATGCAAATAGATCGTCCTTTCCCGCATACCTGGAACAGAGATAATACTAAAATGATCATCGTCATAAGTCAGCTCATCATAAATCTCATCGCTCAAAACAATCAGATCATGCTCAATCGCAAATGCGGCAACTGCCTCTACTTCTTTCCGCGAAAGCGTCGCACCGGTTGGATTATTTGGGTAATTCAATAAAAGTAATTTACTTTTCGGTGTAACCACTGCTTCCAGCTCATCACGCGTTAAACGAAATCCATTTTCTTTTTTGGTCTGAATGGCAACTGGAACCCCATAAGCAAACTGAACAATGGGGTTATATGAAACATAACTCGGCTCATGATAAATCACTTCATCACCTGGTTCAATCAGCGCGCGAATCGCCAAATCAAGACCCTCACTCACACCCACAGTGATCAATACCTCATCCTCTGGAGCATATTGAATGCCACTCTTTTTAGCCACATAGGTAGCAATCGAACGCCGCAACGAAAGTAAGCCCATATTCGAGGTATAACTCGTCTGCCCTCGATCCAACGCACGCGCTGCCGCATCCCGAATATGCCACGGCGTCACAAAGTCAGGCTCACCAATGCCGAGACTAATCACATCTTTACGCGTGCTAACAATGTCAAAAAAATCTCGAATTCCCGAACGCGGAATCTCCCGCACCGTTCGAGCAATTCGATCATGGAGAGATTTGGAGCCGCTCATCATCCTCTCCTAACTGCATCTCAATTCCATTGAGTTTGTAGGTTTTCATCATAAAATGAGTCGCCGTTGACGTAACCCCCGCCATGGTCGCTAGTTTTTCACTCACAAACTGAGCAGCTTCATGCATCGTACGCCCCTTGATGAACACCAATAAATCAAACGTTCCTGACATCAAGAACAGCGATTCCACTTCAGCATAGTGGCTAATCCGCTGCGCAATTCGATCGAATCCACCCTCACTTTCAGGCGTCACCTTCACCTCAATAACCGTTGTAACTAATGAATGATCCAACTTCTCCTCATTCACCACTGCCTGGTAGGCCCGAATAATTCCATCCGCTTCCAGTGCTTCCAGTTGACCCACCACTTCCTCTTCCGAGATGCCTAACATCTTGGCTAAGTTTTCTGATGTTTCACGTCCATTTTTTCTTACCAGTTCCAAGAGTTCGTTCATCTGTACTCTCCTCCGTTCAATAGCTGTAATCTACCTTCTATTCAATAAACCACCAATCCAAAAAAAACGCCCCGTTGTAACGGGGCGATCCTTGTCCAACTAAACGCTCGATTAAAAATCATACGCCAGATTGAGGCTTGCCCAAACTTTATCATCTGCTTCATAGCCTGCGGCCGAAGCACCATTACGAAACTTGTCACCATTTAAAACCATATAGTTGAGCGTTGCAGCCGCAGTCACCCCTTCAAAAACTTCATAACTAGCCGTAACATAGAAATTATGATCACTCCAATCGCCATCAAATGTACCAACCCCATTGGCGGTCCAATAATGATCATTATATGATGTGTTACCCCAGCCGGCAGTATAACCTCCTGCAAAGTCAACATACTGACTCAATTCATAAGGAACAAAAATATCGAACAATACATAAGATCCTTCAACATTTTGAATATCTCCAAAAAAGCTAATTGATGGGATAAATTTATCAAAAGAAAGTATTGTTGCGCTCAAATAAACCTCTGTGGTTGATTTAACGCCAATTGTTCTCCCATTTGAGTCATATGTGCCGTTAGCAGGGAAATTATAATTAATAATACCAACATCAATTGCCATTTGATTAACATCGACTGGTAATGAATAAGCCAACGCAAAATCAAATTCAGAGGCATTATTTTCGACTCCAGTCATATTGCTAGAAATATCATAATTCATCCACATATTTGCACTAAATCCATACTGCGATAAAGTAATTTGGGGCTGTATTACAGCATCATTATTGATAACCTGACCACGCCAAATATATGCAGAAGCTACAGCCACTTCCATTGAAGCCTCTGTCATACTACTACTATAAATCGCACCTTGATCAACCAT
>DOEU01000136.1:0-1796 GCA_003532555.1 Verrucomicrobiota bacterium
CAGAAGCTGAAATTAAGATTATGAGAGAGTTAGTAATAAAAATAGCAAATAAAGTTCAGAAAGAAAATAAAGTTAAAATAGAATATATGGTTGGAACCATGATTGAGATTCCGCGTGCCGCGCTAACAGCAGATGAAATTGCGGAAAGTGCAGAGTTCTTCAGTTTTGGAACGAACGACTTAACGCAGATGACTTTTGGATATAGTCGTGATGATATTGGAGGATTCTTACCGGATTATCTTGATGAGAAAATCCTTCCAACAGATCCTTTCCAGCAGTTGGATCAAACGGGTGTCGGCCAGCTTGTGAAGTTGGGTGTTGAACGTGGACGTGAAACACGTCCAAATTTAAAGTGTGGAATCTGTGGCGAGCATGGAGGAGATCCTGAAAGTGTTAAGTTTTGTGCAAAAGTCGGATTAGATTACGTGAGCTGTTCGCCATACCGCGTGCCGATTGCTCGATTGGCAGCTGCTCAGGCAGCGATTCGTGGTTAAGAGTCTGACTGATAGCAATAAGAAAAAAGACCCGTTTATTCGGGTCTTTTTTTATAGTTTTATTTAGTAAAACGTTTTTATTCTGGTTGCGATGCATGGCATCGATCAGAGCTTATTTTAGCGTATATAAATTTCTACTTTTAAATAAATAACAAAGTTATCGGAATCTTTAGACTCAAGCAAATAGGGGTATTTGCGGAGTAGGGGTTATTTTTTATAAACATCTTTTTAACAAAAGTAGATGTGAGGTTCATTTATGCATACATTGCTAAGCGAGTGAGTAATAATTGGGAAATAGATACTTTGAGTTTTGGAAACACACCGAAGAGTCTTCAGATTAAAGTTATAGCCTGAAATCTCATATGAATAGACAGATGACATGCTGAGGAAATATTTCTTAGGAAGTGTATTAGATAATAAGGTACCTTATTTTCATCTAGGTAGTTTGTTTGAGGGTCAAGGCTTGCGTGGCCATCGAGATTGAGTAAACATGAATATATGAGTCACTCATTGCATAAGATTGCAGTTTTAATGGGCGGGGTATCTTCGGAAAGTGAAATTTCGATGGCATCGGGTAAGGCTGTTGCTAATGGGTTACGAGCAGCTGGTTTTTCGGTAGTGGAAGAAGAAATCACTTCGCCAGATATAGCACTGGATAGCTCCGTTGATTTAGCTTTTATCGCCCTTCACGGAAGTTTTGGGGAGGATGGAGTCGTTCAGCAGCGACTTTTAGATTTAGCTATACCCTTTACGGGCTCTTCGGTTGTTTCGTGTGAGAATTCTTTTGATAAAGTGAAAACGCGCTCTATTCTGCGTCAGCTGGGAGTTCCTGTGGCTGCGGGTGAGGTTCTTCAATTTGCCCACGAGCGCACGCTTCCTTTGCCAGTCGTGGTAAAACCTTCAAGAGAAGGTTCGAGTATGGGTTGTCATATAGTACGCCATGAGGAGGAGTGGTTGAATGCTTTCGCTGATGCAGTTTTATTTTGTGAGGATGTATTAGTCGAAGCATATATACCAGGTCGGGAGCTAACTGTTGGTATTGTAGGAGATCAGATTTTGCCGGTGCTTGAGATTAGTCCTCAAGGGGATTGGTATGATTTTAAGTCTAAGTATCAAAGCGATGAAACCGTTTATCAAGTTCCAGCTGAATTGAGCTCTTCTATTTCGGAAAAGCTTCAGGCTATGGCTTGGGAGGTTTTTAACGGTTTAGATGCGAAGGATTTGGCTCGGGTTGATTTCCGGTTAGATCCTGCTAATCGTCCTTTTGTATTGGAATTAAATGCGATTCCTGGTTTTACAGAG
>DOEU01000136.1:2183-4630 GCA_003532555.1 Verrucomicrobiota bacterium
CTATGCCGCCGTATTGTAGAGGGAGCTTGGGGCCGTTACTGTTAAACTGTAATGGTGGGGTAAGGTGGGGCTTTTACCCAAAAGTCAAGGGTACCCTTTTCTGACGTATTTTTCTTATTTTTATCTACTGAGCTTTATTTCGGGCTTTTTTTTTGACATATTGTGGGTTAATATGGTTTATTGTAATTAGAAAGGGAGCCTAATGGAGCGTTATGGAGTATATTAATACAGAAAATCAGGTTTTGTTGGTCGGTTCTTTTACCCATCAGCTAGATGCTAAACGTCGTCTCATTTTTCCTTCGGTTTGGCGAAATCTCGCGGGCTCTGATCAACAATTATTTGCATTTCCTCATCCAGAAAGACCGTGTCTTTATCTCTATTTAAAGGATGAAATGTTGCGGCGAATGGCACAATTACGTGATGTGAATTCGATGGATGCAGGCGATCAGCAAGCGATTCGATCAATTACAGCGGGTGCGGAGCTACTTCATTGGGATGCGCAAGGGCGTATTCGGATTGGGGATCATCTTTTAAGGGCGATTGATGTGCAGAGTCAGGTGGTTCTGGTTGGCGCGTTGAGTCGGATTGAAGTTTGGAGTTCTGAGCGATTTGATTTGGCTCTGCCGGCGAGTTCTTCGGTGGCGGATGAATTATTTTTTGGTGGGTATTAAGAGGAGATGGATATGAGTATGTTTGATGTGGCACGGTATTTGAGTTATTCAAATTCGATTGATCATTCGAAGAGTAAGATGCGTATTGTTAATTTAAGGAGTGTTCGTTCTGAATTGGGCCTAAGTGGTTTGATTGGGATGGGGCAAGATGAAGTTTTAACTGGAAAGCGTGGATTGCGTGCTGAACCCGGAAAAGGTCTCTAAGTGGGACATTTTCCGGTCATGTTAGATGCGTGTGTGGATGCCTTAGTGTGGCAACCGGATGGATGTTATATTGATGGAACAGTTGGCGGGGGCGGACATACAGAAGCGATTTTACGTCGGCTTAGTACAGAAGGAAGCTTAATTGGATTTGATCGCGATGAAGCGGCCATTATACGGGTTCAGAAGAGATTGAGTGGAGAACCGCGTTTATCTTTGGTTCATAGTAATTTTGCTAATATGGCTTCGATACTAGACGATCGGGGCATGGAAGCGGTTGATGGTTTATTTTTAGATCTCGGAGTGAGTTCCTTCCAACTGGATGAGGCAGAGCGTGGATTTAGTTTTCAATCGAAGGGCCCGTTGGATATGAGGATGGACCAATCGGAGGGATTAACTGCACAGGAATGGATTGCTCAGACCAATGAAACAGAAATGGCGCATGCGATTTACACCTTTGGTGAAGAGCGGGCGGCACGCCGTATTGCACGTGCGATTCGAGAGCGACGGACGGAGCATCCTTTTGAAACAACAGATGATTTAGCGGCTCTTGTGGAGAGGGTTAAAGGGGGACGGCGCGGTGCACGGATTCATCCTGCAACGCTTACATTTCAGGCAATTCGTATGGTGATCAATCGTGAGCTTGAAAGTATTGAATCGGTTTTAAATGAGATGTTAAAGCGTATTCGGGTTGGTGGACGATTGGTTATCCTGACATTTCATAGTTTGGAAGATCGATTGGTGAAACAATTTTTTTCCGGCCACATCCCGCGCGAAGTTTCATTGCAAGAGGGTGGGGTTCGGATTGAGGGAGAGCGTCCTTTTGTGAGCTGGATGTCGAAAAAACCTATCTGTGCGGCAGAAGGAGAGTTGAAGATTAACCCTCGTTCTCGTTCTGCAAAATTACGAGTGATCAAGGTGGAGGGATAAGATGCGACATAAGCGGACAAATCAAAATCGGAGACGCCAAGAGGTACGTGTGCCTTTCCCAACTATCTTAGTAGGTGTGCTAACACTATCGGTTGTGATTGGTGCGGGTTATATGTCGATCAATATTCGTTGTTCGGGATTGGGGAAGCAGATCAAACTACAAGAGCGTGCATTGATTGAAACACAGAAGCGTTTAATGGTTGAGCAGGATAAATGGTCGAGTCGGACAGCGCCTATTAATTTGGAGCGTGCATTAGCACATCATGGTCTGAAAATGGAAATGCCTGAGAGTCGGCAGGTGATGAGGATTGAAGCGTGGAAAGAGTCGAAAGATACGTTGGCAATAAACAGTCGTAATTCACTTTAATCGGAAAATAGAGACTAATTTTATTAGCCCGTTTTCTGCGTTGATAGTGAACGGGTTTTTTATTGGGGAAGATCGTTTGTGGAAAAATTAGTTCAGAGGTCTTGGATATTGGAGATCTTGATTATTCTACTCTTCGGTGGAATTTTTTTCCGATTGACCGTATTGCACTTACGCCCAGAATCATGGATTACCAAACCTATTGAAAAGAGTCGTTCATTGGAATTTAGACCCGTTGGAAGCCGTGGTAAAATTCTGGATAGGAATGGACAAATTTTAGC
>DOEU01000136.1:5043-13497 GCA_003532555.1 Verrucomicrobiota bacterium
GTATTATAGAGATTTTATCATCTGTTTTTAAAATAGATAGAGAGAAAGTGGCCGCAACGTTAGCAGATAAAAATCGACGATATGTGCGTTTAGTAAAGTATGTGCCTGCACGTAATTTGGAATCGTTTGATAGGGTTTTCCAGGGTGTGATATATCGTCCCAATAAGGAAGCGGAAGTAGTCTTAAAGGGGGTTTTATTAGAAGAGGCGCCTATTCGAAGCTATCCAAAAGGCTCACTCATGGCACATGTGTTAGGTTTTTCTAATCGCGAGGGAGTAGGCTCGGCAGGGATTGAATTGCGTTATGATGCTTATTTGAAGGGTAAAGAGGGACACCGGAGTAGTAAAAAAGATGGCCGGGGTCGTGAGGTCTACAGTGCAAGGGAATTAGATATACCGTCTGAAAACGGGGCTACGGTCGTGCTCACATTGGATCAGCAGATTCAGTATGTAACAGAAAAAGCGATTGAGAAGATTTGCTTTGATTATAATGCAAAAGGGGCGTGGGCGATTGTACAGGATGTTCGATCGGGTGAAATCCTATCAATGGCATCGTTCCCTAAATTTGATCCAAATCGATATGGGCGTGCACCAAAAGAGTGGCTAAGAAATCGGTCAATATCTGTTAATTTTGAACCTGGTTCGACGATGAAGGCAGGTGTTGTATCGAAGGCGATCGATATAGATTTGATCACTCCAAAAGATCGTTTTGACTGTGAGAATGGGTCTTGGGCTTATGCGGGAAAAAAATTAAATGATAGCCATGCAGAAGGAGTTCTGAGCGTGGAAGATATTCTGAAGGTTTCGAGTAATATAGGAACTGCGAAGATAGCGCTGATGATGGGAGATCAGCGCTTGTATGATGGATTGAAAGCATTTCAATTTGGGGAGCGTCTCGGCGTGGGATTGCCGGGAGAAGAAGCAGGCATTTTTCATTCAACGAACGATTGGTCTAAAATTAGTGCTACACGGATTGGGATGGGTCAAGGTATTAGTGCTACGTCACTTCAAGTGCTTTCGATGATCAGTACGATTGCGAATGATGGATTTCAAATGAGACCGTATCTTTTGAAACGAGTGGTTAGTGATCAGGGCGATGTGCTGCAAGAGAGTGAGCCTGAATTATTGGGGCAACCGATTTCTCGTTCAACCGCATTACAAATGCAGCGTATGCTGGCGCGGGTAGTTTCTGAAGAAGATGGAACCGGGATCAAGGCACGAGTTGATGGGTATACAGTCGGTGGCAAAACAGGCACGGCCCAAAAGGTAAAACCACGAGAAGAGGGGGGCGGTTATTATGATAAGCGTTTTACCTCTTCTTTTGTTGGTTTTATACCTGTTGAGAATCCACAACTTGCGATTATTGTTGTGGCGGATGATCCTGGTATCTATACGGAGAGTGGACGAAAAATAAGCTATTATGGTGGTACGGTCTGTGGACCTGCTTTTCGAGATATAGCTGAATTTTCAGTTCGGTATTTGCGAATCTCGCCGGAAGGGCGCACGATATATATCAATAGGTTTGAATAATGAAGATAAGAGAAGTCATTCAGATACTAGATAAGCCGTTGTTGAGCGGAGACTCCGAGCAGCGGATAAGTGGGGTGGTTTCCGACTCGCGCTCGATACTACCAGGAACGGTGTTTGTTTGTATTTCAGGAGCTCGGTTTGATGGGCATGAATTCATTGAAGAAGCGATTCAACGGGGTGCGGTACTCATTATTGCAGAGCGAGTTGTCCAGGTGCGAGAGCCGATTGGATTACTTCAAGTAGAATCATCGAGAGATGCGTTGGCTACACTAGCTCATCATTACCATGGGACTGCTGGAGATCGACTTCATTTAACTGGGATTACGGGTACGAATGGGAAGACATCTACGGCATTTCTACTTCAGCATCTCTTGCAAAGTGCTTCTATCAAAACAGGTCTGATCGGAACAGTACACTATGATTTAGGAGACCGTGTTTTACCGGCGCAACGGACAACTCCTGAGGCGGATGAATTACATGCTTATTTGGGTGAAATGCAGCGGTGTGATTGCGATGCAGCGGTGATGGAAGTGTCGTCGCATGCGATTAATATGAAGCGGGTTTCCGCGCTTTTATTTGATGTAGTTTTATTTACAAACCTATCGCACGATCACTTGGATTATCATGCAAATATGGAGGATTATTTTCGCGTAAAATGCCATCTATTCTCGCAGGCAAAAAAGAATTGTATAGCGGTTGTAAATGGCGATGATTCTTATGGGCAACGATTGATAAAAGAGCTTTCGGTTCCGGTGATTTCTTTTGGAGAAACTACAGCTGCAAAGGTACGTGCGGAGCGGATTAAAACAGGTGCAAAAGGAACATGTTTTTATGTCTATTCTCCATGGGGTGAAGGGTGGATTCAATTGCCTTTATTAGGACGATTTCATGTGGCGAATGCGTTGGCGGCGATGTCAGTTGCAGGTGCATATGGAATTTCTTTTGAATCAATTCAGACAGCCTTTAAGCGGATGTCTTCTATCCCCGGAAGACTGGAATTAATTCGTACATTCAATAAGCGCCGGGTTTTTATTGATTATGCGCATACGCCCGATGCGTTAGAATCGGTCTTGAATACATTACGTTCATGGGTACGAGGTAAGCTATGGGTGGTATTTGGATGTGGTGGAAATCGAGATCAAAAAAAACGAATATCGATGGGTCGTATTGCATCCGTTCATGCTGATAAGGTGGTTTTAACGAGTGATAATCCACGCCGAGAAGATCCTTTTTTAATTTGTAGTGATATTCTTGAGGGGTGGCTGGATTCAAATCATGCGCATGTCGAGATTAATCGAAAAAAGGCAATAGAATATGCGATGAGGCGAATGAAACGTGGGGATATTTTATTGGTAGCTGGAAAAGGGCATGAGACGTATCAAGAATTGAATGGAACGGTGTACCCCTTTGAAGATCGATTGGTGATTGAAGCTTGGTCTAAACAATGCAGTTAATGGTAGATAATTTGGCTCGTTGGAGCGGGGGAAGTTGGTCTTATAGGCCAGTTGCAGATGAAATTCTGGGCGTTACTCAAGACACAAGGGTGATCGGTCCGGGTATGCTTTATGTGGCTCTGGTTGGCGAACGTTATGATGGGCATGATTATGTGAGAGAAGCCTTTCATAAAGGCGCTATCGCGGCATTAGTTTCGGAGTCTTATCTGGGTAAAGAGCCGGGCTTATTATTTGTTCAAGACCCCTTAGTTGCTTTGCATAAAATAGGGGCGGCATATCGTCGATCATGGTCCGGTCGTGTTATTGGCATTACTGGAAGCGTGGGAAAAACAACGGTCAAAGAGCTATGTTCGGTGGTGATGGGTGAGGCCGATGATGTACATAAGACCTTGGGGAATTATAATAATCATATTGGCGTTCCTTTAACGTTATTGGGACTTAAAGAACGACATCAATGGGCAGTCGTTGAATTGGGAATGAACCATCCTGGTGAAATTAAACCGTTAGCGGAAATGATGAAGCCAGAAATCGGTATTGTAACTGATCTAGGTGCAGCTCACCGTGCTCATTTTAATTCTATGGAAGCTATCGTTAATGAAAAGGCAGATTTATTACGGGTATTACCTAAAAATGGAACTGCGATATTGATGAGAAATGAAGTATGGTATGAAATGCTTTGTAACCAAACCGATGCAACTGTTGTGGATGTGGGCTTGGACATAGAAGCCACGATTCAAGGATCCTTTCAAGAGGATGTTCTTGTGGTTGATGGAACTCGTTATTGCTTACCACAGCCAGGAGAGCACATGGCTAGAAATTTATTGCGGGCGATTGGTTTGGGTCTTATTTATGGGCGCACGCACAAGCAAATGATGGAGGGCTTGCAAAACTATATCTCGGCTCCAATGAGGTGGACTGAACATGAACATGAGGGTGTTTGCTGGATTAATGATGCTTATAATGCAAATCCGCTTTCCATGCGAGCAGCACTTAAGACCTTAAAGCAACAGCCAGCACGAAGGCGATATGCTGTACTTGGAGAGATGTTCGAATTGGGTGATACTGCTGAAAAGGAACATATTGCATTGGCACAATTCACCGAGGAACTGGAATTAGATGGCTGGATTGTGATTGGATCATTTTGCAAATTAATGGTGGCGGGACGCTCGGGGGTTGCGGTTGAATCGGTAGAGGAGGCCGCAGAACAGATCAAGAATTGGGTCTTATCTGGTGATTCGGTTTTATTAAAGGGTTCGCGGGGTAGTCATGTTGAACAGTTAATGGATTTTTTTAAAAAGGATTAAGCGATGCTTTATTTTCTCTCTCAATTTGAATCTGTACTTTCGGAGTTACGGTTATTCCAATATATCACGGTGCGAACACTATTTGCGGCGGCTACAGGGTTTATCGTCATGTTGTTGATTAGTCCAAGTTGGATTCACCGCTTACGTGCTGTCAACTTTAGTGAGCAAAAAGTGGATAAGCGGGTTGGGGTTGAGCGTAAAAGACAGAAGTTGGGCACGCCAACGATGGGCGGGATTATTATTATTATCGCAACCACTTTTTCTACGCTCTTGTGGGCAATCCCAACCAATCGCTATGTGTTGCTAACATTAGGCACATTGATTGTTATGGGTGCGATTGGATTTCTTGATGATTATTGGAAAATTAAACGTAAAAATGGCCTGAGTGTACAAGGTAAATTTTTGGCTCAGTTATTGTGGGCAATCGGGGTTTTTGCTGTTTTATGGAGCGATTCCGAAACGCAGCAGCGGGTGCGTGATTTTATGGTGCCTTTTTATAAACATCCGCTCTTTGATTTGGGTCTAATTGGAGGTTTGGTCTTTATCGTGGTTGTTTTAGTGGGAGCTTCAAACGCTGTTAACTTAACGGATGGATTGGATGGTCTTGCAATTGGATGTACCAATTCGGTGATTGGGGCATATCTACTGCTGACCTATGTAGCAGGCCATTTTAATTTTTCACAATATTTACAAGTTCCATTTGTACAAGGCAGTGGAGAATTGACTGTCTTTTGCGGGGCGTTATTGGGTGCTGGACTGGGCTTCCTTTGGTTCAATTGTCATCCTGCCAAGGTATTTATGGGTGATACAGGTAGTTTGGCCTTAGGAGGTACTGTAGGCATGTTGGCTATTTTAATTAAACAGGAATTATTGTTGGTTATTGTGGGAGGGGTATTTGTGATCGAAGCGTTGAGTGTAATCTTGCAAACGAGTTATTTTAAATACACACGGAAGCGTTTTGGTAAGGGGCGACGTATTTTCAAGTGTGCTCCTTTACATCATCACTTTGAGCATTTGGAAAAAGAGCGTGCCGTTAAAGCGAATCGATTACCGGAACTGATTGAAACCGTGATTGTTACTCGTTTTTGGATTTTAGGGATTATTTTTGCCCTCATCGGAATCGCTACATTAAAAATTCGATAATGACTGATTCAAACCCATCAACCTTAATTATTGGAGCTGGAAAAAGTGGTTTAGCTGCAGAAGCTCTGCTGCAGTCAGAAGGGATGCCGACGTCAATTTTTGATGAGCAAACGCATACTATACAAAATCTTGAAGATCATTGTGAGGTCTCTGTTATTGATCAAGCAATTATTAGTCCGGGATTTTCTTTAACCCATCCTTGGTGCGATGTGTTGAGGCAATATTCAATTCCGCTTTGTTCTGAAATCGAGTTAGGATGGTCCCGTTTTAAAGGAAAAACAATCGCAGTTACGGGCTCCAACGGAAAGAGCAGCACAGTTAAATGGATTACTGAGATATTGAAATTGATTGGTGATGATGTTGTGCTGGGTGGAAACTATGGCATCCCCGCAAGCGAAGTGGTCTTGAAGAATGCAGAAGCAGATTGGTTGGTACTTGAGGTGAGCTCGTTTCAGTTGGAGACAGTTCGAAAATTTTCACCAACGGTTGGGATCCTTTTAAATTTACTACCTAATCACCTGGATCGCCATGATTCGATCGACGCCTATACAGCGATTAAAGGGCGTATTTTCGGGCCGTCCTTCTCTTCGGAGACGCATGCAATCCTTCCTTTAGATTTAATGGATTCTTATGAAAAAGAATTAAAAACAACTAGATCAGTTTTTAATTTTGGAACTAGTTCAATAGCAGATTATGTTGCTTCGGAGGGCGTGATTGAGTGGCAAGGTCAGCCGCTTTTGGATTTGCGGGGAACCCATTTTTCGACTTCTCATTTGTTAGAGAGTAGTGGCGCGGCCGTAGCTACATTAATGCATGCGCTTGAGATAGATATGGTGCATGTGCGAAAAGCCGCTTTATTGTTTCAGGGGTTATCTCATCGGTTCGAGCAAGTTGGGATAGTTCATGGGGTTACCTGCCTGAATGATTCAAAGGCGACGAACCTAGCGGCTATGGCAGCGGCTGTTCGCTCTTGTCAGGGAAAGGTTCATTTATTGGCAGGTGGTTTGTTAAAGGAGTCAGATTTGACTTTTGTTAAAGAAATACTGGTAGAAAAGGTCTCTAGGTTATACGTTTTCGGTGAGTCGGCATTCAAAATGAAGGCAGCTTGGGGAGATGCAGTTGCATGTTCATCCTGTTCGTCTCTGAAAGAGGCGTTCGAGTTGGCATGTAAAGAAGCATCATCTGGAGAGTCATTATTACTCTCGCCGGGTTGTGCGAGTTTTGATCAATTTGGCGGATTCGAAGACCGTGGAGATCAATTTCGATCCTTGGTGAGTCGATGGAAAGAAAAGGTAGGAGTTAAGATATGAAATTAAGTGTGATGAAAACAATGGGCTACCTTGTTGTAGCAGGATTCTTTTTAATGACGCAGGGTTGTATTACGACTGAATCATTCGGAAGCGGCCGGGGAGCAGGAGCTAAGCATAAAGGACCGTGGCGTCATCAGCATCAGGGTGGAGTTCAGTCAAGCGCGATGCAGAACATGCAACCGGTAATGAATGATCAGATGATTTTTAGTGAAGAGGTATATGAACCGATAATCACATCCAACGAAATGGGTGTAGATATTGCTCCTATAGAGATGTCTGCCGCGGCTACAGAAATCTATCTTGTTCAGAAGGGTGACATGATCTCACAGTTGGCGATTGATTTTGATACGAGCAGTGCCAGGCTGATTGAGATGAATAATATTAAAAATCCAGACGTGCTTTATGTAGGCCAGAAATTGAAGGTGCCTGCGGGTCGGAGCGCTCTTTCTTCACCTAAAACGAGTCCAGTATCAAGTTCATCCGTGATTGAAAAAGGTGGGACTTATCTGATCCAGTCCGGGGATACACTTTCAGGAATCGCCCAACGCGCAAGTGTGAGCGTGGATGATCTGCGGAGCTTAAATGAGATTAATAATGATACGATTTATGCTGGTAAGAAAATTATTATTCCAAGCTATGGCATTGTGCCAGAAATGGCACCGGTATTAGAAGCGCTTCCGCCTTCTGAACCCACTCTGTTGATAGCACCAGAACCTACTCCATTGGTTACTACTCCTGTTGTGGAAGCTATTCCGGTTGAAGTGCCTGCTGGCGCAATTGGAATGGTTAAAGAAGTGCAGGTATATCCAGGTGAAACGTTGGATGATTATGTGCGTGTATACAGTGTTAGTAAGGCTGAAATCTTACGTGCAAATCCTCAGCTTAACGGTGAAGAACCCAAAGAAGGATTCACGATTCGGATTCCGATCAGCGAATAGGTTTACGCGGTCGTATCTATGCATCGGACGGTTACTCCTCTGATTACAGTAGTTCTTTTGCTCGTCGCATTGGGGATGCTGGTCTTGATGAGCGCGAGTTCAGAACGAAGTGTAGATGCTTCGTATTTTGTACAACGTCAGTTGATATGGTTGCTTCTGTCTGTTGTTGCAGCGATTCTAACGGCGCGTTTGGATTATCGCTTTTATGAAAAAGCGCTTATTCCCTTGGCACTTGCATCGATCATACTCTTAATTTTAGTGCGTATTCCAGGCATTGGAAAAATGGTAAATGGGAGTTGGCGTTGGATACAAGTGGGACCGATGACTATTCAGCCCTCTGAATTTGCAAAACCGGTCTTTATTATTGTGATGGCATGGTGGCTTTCGCGTAGTCTTAGGCGTATTGATGAAATCCGGTATGGGGTAGCGATTCCCTTTGTATTATTAAGCTGTTTTGCCCTGCCTATATTGGTTGAACCGGATTATGGAACGACCATACTAATCTCAGCGGTAGGTATTTGTTTAATGTTAATAGCCGGGGCTCGGGTCGGGCCCTTGAGTGCAGTAGCTGGTGTAGGTTTATTCGGTGTAGCGGGATTAATATTTCAAAATCCAGAGCGGGTGGGGCGCATCATGGCTTTTCTTGATCCACAGACACACGAACAGGGAAAGGCATGGCAATTGGCTAATTCGCTTCGTGCCTTTGCGAGTGGAGAAATGTTCGGGGTTGGGTTTGGAAATAGTTTTCAGAAATATCATTATCTTCCTGAAGCGCA
>DOEU01000078.1 GCA_003532555.1 Verrucomicrobiota bacterium
GCTATGACTTATCTTCAGCGGATTGCTGCAAAACTGGCAGCACTGAGCCAGACGAAGCAGTCTGCGGATCGGGCGCGGGCGCTTGCAGAGGTAGAACGTTCTTGGAACAAAGAACTAAGGGTCTTTGGATTGCCTTCAGATGAAGTTTCGCAGGCGAAAAAATCAGAATCTGAATTGGCGGTTGATGAAATGGTGGAGCGTGTGCAAGCGATTCAAATTCCAAGTTTAGATTTTCGCGATGCAGACATTCGCGATGTGGTTCTGTTCTTAACGGAAACATGCCGGCGTCAAGATTCCAAAGGAATCAATATTCTCACATTGGGAACAGATGAAATGATGAGCGGTAGTATTACGATTTCCATTCGGGATTTAAGCCTATTTGAAGCGCTCCAATATATCACTGAAATGGCCTCCCTTAAATTTGAAGTTCAAGCGAATGCGGTCGCAATTATGCCGGTTGGCTATGTGGCTCCAAGTGAATTGCAATTGGTTTCTTACGATGTCATTCCTGAAGTAGGACAAGAGTTAGAAAATATGTCAGGCGATTCTGGGGGTGGAATTGATGATCTATTTGGGGATACATCCACAACAAGTGTAGGAGGCCCGATCGATGTAGTTGGCTTTTTTTCAATTGTAGAATGGCCTCAAGGTTCTTCTGCCGTTTATCAGCCAAACTTCCATAAGTTGTTTGTCAAAAATACACCCAAGAATTTGGGTCAAGTAGAAGATATTCTTTATGATTTGAAGGAAGAAGCGATTAAGCGACGCTCTCAGCAGGTAGAAATCGAAGCTAAATTTGTTGAGTACAATGAAGGCGCTCTTGAGGAGTTAGGTTTTGATTGGACCATCTATGATGATGGTGACTTGGCTGATTTCTCTCTAAAGCAGGGTGGAACCTATTTCACCCGAGGAAATACCTATCCCGTAAATGGGGGCGTATTGGGTGCGGGTAATGATGGTATTGTTTATAATGACCGTGTATCAGGTGCAAAGACGATTAGCCCAGTCAATGGGGTTGATGGCCAGAGTTTATTTGGCACAGCACAGCGTGATAATACCTCAGCATTTGATTCAGCAGGACGAAATGGAATAGGTGGACTTGCCTCGTTGCTGGGCGGGTCTCCGGCCACATTGGTTCTGCGGAATGATAATGATTTACCGCTCGATTTAGCGATCAGCGCGATGGAACAAGAAGGAACCGCGGATGTTCTTTCTGCGCCAAAAGTAACGACCAAGAGTGGTAATGAAGCTGTTATTCGGGTGGTCGAAGTGCATCGGTATCCGCAGGATTATGATGTTGAGACGGGGCAGCGTACAGCGCCAGTTGTGAAGCCCCAAGATTGGGAAGAGTATGATTTAGGTGTAGTCCTTAAAGTAACACCTGTGGTGGATGTGGAGAGTAATACGATAGATCTGGATCTGCAGCCTGAAATCACGAAGTTCCTTGGTTATGACCAGTACTTAGTTGGGATTAATGCGTATGAGTCGGGTGGAAATAATGTTTCCCAGTTATTTGGCAATTCAGAGGAATTAATAGCTCGTATGCCTTACTTTGAAAAAAGAAGCATCCAGACGCAAGTGACCATATCTGATGGTAGTACGGTTGTTATGGGCGGCTTGGTGGATGAGCGCACAGAGACGTTCCGAGACCAAGTGCCATTTCTTGGTGACATTCCATATATCGGTCGATTCTTCCGATCAGAAGGCTCTCGTAATCAGAAAAAGAATTTGGTGATTACCGTGAAAGCAACTCAGGTTGATGACCGGGGGATGACGCGAGAAGAGCGTGAACTTGAGCGCGCTAATGCGGCTCGCTAAGAAGTTCAATGTTTAATCTCAACCCGTTCATAAGAGCGGGTTTTTTTGTATGCAGAAGATAGGTGCAACAAGGAGAAAAAATGAAATTTGTTGCTTTTGATTTAGAGACGACGGGAACACAACCGAATGAAAATGCAATTGTAGAGATTGGAGCTGTTCGATTCAGCGGATCTGAACCAAGGGAAGGGTTTGGAAGATTAATTAATCCGGGTATGCTGATACCTGCAGATGCTTCTCGTGTAAATGGGATTACGGATGAGATGGTAAAAGACGCACCTCCGATTGGAAGTATATTGAGTGAGTTTGCCGATTTCTGTGGGGAGCTTCCTTTAGTTGCTCATAATGCTCCCTTTGATTTTAAATTTTTATTGTCGGACGTCAATCGATTGAAAGGGCGAGCTCCAAAAGGCTCGGTGTTAGATACGTTAAGTTTGGCACGAAAGGTATTTCCAGGAATGGCAAATTATAAATTATGGACTTTGGTTCGTCATTTTGAGTTCCCGAGTGGCACCTTTCATCGGGCAGAGGAAGATAGCATGTATTGCGGTCTGTTATTTGCAAAGATTGTTGAAACAATCGAGTTACGAGGAGAGGAGGCGTCTGTTGAGAACCTCTCTTCTATAATGGGGAAAGAAGCGTTTCAGTTTCCGCAATTTAAAGCGGCATCCGATCAGATGAACCTTTTCTAGGCTTCCTCTTTGAGTTGCTTCAAAATAAGTTCAGCAGGGGTGAGATACGCTTTCTCATTATTGCATTTTTTGCATGCGGGAACACAGTTGGATCTATTGCTTTTCCCTCCTCTGATAACGGGAAGAATGTGGTCCATGGTTAGCTCGTTAGATGAAAAGGTTTTGTTGCAATAGTAACATGTTCTAGCTGCAAGCTGCTTTTCCCACCAAGGAGATTTTCGCAAGGCTCGCGCCTTCTCACGTTCTCGTTTGCAGTGAGCTTCATCTTTTTGAATATCGATCCAGTCATCAGGCTGTTTCATGATTTAAACCTAGCGGTTGGATTTAGGAAGGATCAATGTAAAACCGAGGTGGAATCAGAAATGATTGAACGATAAGAGGGATGCAAGGTCTATGTAGCTGTGAAAAAAAGAATACCAAAAATCAATAGCGTTATTGCAGTCTCGATCGGTTTGGTGAGTTGTGAAGCCGTCGGAGAGTTGGAGAAAAAAGATTCTATGGATAAATTAGTAAAGACAGATACAGAGTGGAAGGAAGTGTTAACGGATGAGCAGTTTTATGTGACTCGACAGGCAGGAACTGAACGGGCTTTTTCAGGGGAATATTGGAATCATAAAGAGAAAGGTCTTTATGCATGTGTGTGCTGCGGATCAAAACTATTTCGTTCGGATGCTAAATTTGATTCTGGTTGTGGCTGGCCAAGCTATTTTGAGCCTGTTTCCGAAAGAGCGATTACAGAACGCAGAGATATTTCACATGGAATGATTCGAACCGAGGTGACTTGTACGCGGTGTGATGCTCATTTAGGACATGTATTTCGCGATGGACCTCCACCCACTGGGTTGCGCTACTGCATTAATTCTACATCTATCCGGTTCTGCGATTTAGCGGATAAGAAGAACGCAGAATAGAGCCAAGAAAGATCCGTCATCGGATCTATTATTTGTTTCATTTTATGCCAAATACCGCATTTGCGATACCCCGCCAGTATGGCAACTTCATTATTATCAAATGAAAACGTACATTTCTTGGCATGGAAATGGTTGCAGCCTTTTATGTGACAGACTTTGATTTTTCTGCACCATCGTTGCGATTAGTGTTCTTATCATTGTCAGCTACTTCTATTTAATGAATCTATTTATAAGATATTAAATACAAAGAGATGAAAAAAACAGAATGGATTCGCGGATGAAGCTTATTGTTTTTCAATAACGGCTGCTCCGAAGGTGAAGCCACCTCCAAAAGCAGTTAATCCAACTCGTTGCCCACTGGGTAGATTGGGCATGAGTTCGTGGAGCGCGATGGGAATTGTATTTGAGGATGTGTTGCCATATTTTGCAATATGGTTGAACATTTTTTCAGAAGGACAATGAATGGTTTTTCGAATAGCTTCAATGATTCGTTCATTGGCTTGATGAGGAACAATATAATCGAGTTCTGCAGATGTCATACCGCGGTGGGTACACGCTTGATCGAGCATATCAATCATTTTACGGACGGCTAATTTAAAGACGGTGAGCCCTTCCATCTCAATAAATTCATCACTTCCTAAGTTAGGCACATATAAAACTTTCGGGTCCACACCGGTCGCGGAAAGTACAGGTCGGTTTAGTTTAACACCAATCGAGCCGGGGCGCTCTTCACAGCAGATGAGAGATGCGGTAGCCGCGTCTCCAAATAGAGGATACGTTTTTGGATCGTCTCGGTTCACCATTGGAGAGAGCGTTTCGGCAGTGATGACGATGACTTTTTTGGTGGGTGCATTACTGATAAAATCGAAGGCAGATTGCAGTGCATAGAGGTAGCCGGAGCAAGCGGCATTAACATCATGCGCTTGCATAAGCACTTCGCCTTTCTCAGGGCTGAGTTCGTTAAGAACACGGCAGGCTATAGAGGGGGTCATTGAGAGAGGCGTGCCTGTTGAGCATATGAGGGCGCCAATTTCTGAGATATCGAGTTGTTCTTTTGCAAGGAGTTGTTGCGTAGCTTTTACAGCGAGAGAAAGAACATCCTCATCTTCACCGATCCAGTATCGATTCTCAATGCCCGTTCGTTTGCGAATCGCTTCTGAATCCCAGCCTTCATGTCCTTGTAGGATTTGATCATTGGTGAGGTGTTGTGAGCCCAAAACAGTTGTAATATTGGAGAGATATATTGGCTTCGTTGTCCGAGTTGTGATTACAGAGGTGGTTGTGGAGGCTGAAGGGCGTCGTCTACTTAAAATAGGTCTACCAACATTTTCTTCGGTGATAGGTTTATTATTTACTTTGTCTGAGGTGGCGATTGTAAGAAGCGGTTGTCCTACAGCTAGTTGATCGCCTTCTTCGGCAAAGAGCTCTTCCACTGTGCCTTCTACGGGGGCTGAAATATCCATGGACGCTTTGTCTGCTTCTACGGAGGCGAGAAGTTCACCTTCTGATACGGCTTGTCCAGCGGTTACATAGAATGTGGTAACAGTGATGGTTTCGTCTGAAGGACTAGAGCCGATTGCTTTAATCATAAGAATGCCATCTTGTTGTTCATCAGTATCTTCCCAGTACAGATCGATGTCGAGGAGCTGCGCACAGGTTTCGACTACTTTTCGGAAGGAAGGCATGACCTCAAGTTGGGCGCTAAAATCATATGGGATATAGGTGTCGGGGCGTGTTACGCGTTGAATTTGAATCGGGTCATTGAGTACTTCCGTGATCGAGGCGGCTACTTCAGCGCCCATGCCACATGTGCGGTTATCTTCATGAACGATTACTAGTTTGCTTGTTTTCTTCACGGAGTTAAGCACCGTCTCATCATCCCATGGAAAGAGAGTTCGCAGATCGATCACCTCAATATTGATACCTGCTTCGGCAAAGGCTTCCCCGGCGGCTTCGCAAAGAGGCATGGTGCTGCCCCAGCTGAGCAGGGTCAGTTCTTGGCCCACGCGTTGAACGCGTGCTTTTCCAATGGGAACATAGTGATTGCTAATATCGGCCGAGGTGGTTCGTGAACGGTCATTAATGAGGCTTTTTGGAAAGAGAAAAAGCGAGGGGCGTCCAGAGGTTTCAATGGCATTTAGGAGTCCAGATGCATCGGCTGCGTTGGAGGGCATAAAGACATCAAGCCCCGGGATATGTGCGCAGATCGATTCAAGTGTTTGAGCGTGATAAGGTCCGAGGCCGGGTCGATATGCACCCGCAATCGCCATAAGAGTAATCGGGGCTTCCCAATCTCCGTTGGTTCGCCAATACATGGCGCCAATTTCAGATAATAGATGGTTGTAGGCAACCGGTAAGAAATCAGCAAATTGCATGAAAGCAATAGGTCGACGGCCCGTTAAAGCCCATCCCGTAGCAACACCTAGAATTGTGTTTTCTGCAAGGGGGCTGTTTTTAACTTGTCGAGGAAACTCGCCGCTCAGACCCCGAGTTAGACCAAATACATCTCCTTTTGGATCTTCAATATCTTGACCAAAGAGAAGAGTACTGGAGGTTGTTTTTAATTGATGACGTAATGTTTCACGCATGGCTTCGAGCATGCTGAGATCGCGTGATATTTCTGCGCCAAGGTATTCAGAACGTTGGGCGGGAAGTGCGCGTTTGGCGGTAAAAGCAGGCTTAGGAGCGGGGCCTTTGCGAGCGGCTTTGAATGCATTAGTTAGTTCATTCCGGGTTTCTTTTTCTAGCTTGACTAAACTCGCTTCGCTGTGTCCTAG
>DOEU01000115.1:0-5098 GCA_003532555.1 Verrucomicrobiota bacterium
GCCTGACGAGCTACCGGGCTGCTCTACCCCGCATGTCCTGACAAGGGCGTGAATAGTACTGCTTAAGGGTATAATTGCAATGGCTTTTTTTGATTCTTTTTAGGCGAGAGATGGATTTCAACGAGTTTTACCGTTTTCTTGCATTTTTTTAGCTTTTTTTATTCAAAATAGCCAAAAATAGCTTCAAAAACATCTTTATTGGTAAATTTTAGCGTGAAAATTTTTTTCTAAAAAAAGCGCTAAAAGTCACTTGCGAAATAAAATATAACACTATATGTTGTGCTTACTTCAGAAAAAACGCCATATCTGGTGTTTATTCTGTCAGAGAGTTACTAGCAGCGTTTTCCAAGGTAATAGGGGCTAAAAACGGTTATTATACGTGTTTTAGAAAGGTGATAAGCAGAGATGGGTGAGTTATTAGTTGAGAAAAGAAGTGGAGAGCGGGCCCCCATGGATCTGGAGAAGATTCATAAAGTAGTGACCTGGGCGGCTGAGGGATTAGAAAATGTATCGGTTTCTCAAGTGGAAATGCGTTCGCAAATCCAAATGTATGATGGGATTCGTACGGAAGATATTCATGAAACGATTATTAAAGCAGCGGCTGATTTAATTTCTGAGGAGACGCCTGATTATCAATATTTGTCGGCGCGGTTAGCAATATTTCACTTACGTAAAAAGGCGTATGGACAGTTCGAACCACCGCGTTTGTTTGAACATGTGAGCCAAATGGTTAAGGAGCAGCGGTATGATGCGGCGTTGCTAAAGGATTACACGGAGGCGGATTTTGATGCGATGGATGCGTTCATTGATCACAGTCGTGATTTAACATTTTCGTATGCGGCGGTTAAGCAGTTACAGGGAAAATATTTGGTCCAGGATCGTGTAGCGGGTCGGATTTATGAGAGCGCACAGTTTTTATACGTACTGGTAGCGGCGTGTCTTTTTTCGCATTATCCTGCCGCAACACGGATGGACTACATTGCACGGTTTTATCATGCAGTATCTACCTTTAAGATTTCATTACCTACGCCAATTATGGCGGGAATTCGCACGCCGACGCGCCAGTTTTCTTCGTGTGTATTGATCGAGTGCGGGGATAGTTTGGATTCGGTCAATGCGACATCGAGTGCGATCATTAAGTATGTGAGTCAGCGCGCAGGGATTGGAATTAACGCAGGTCGTCTTCGAGCCTTAGGGAGTCCGATTCGGAATGGAGAAGCATTCCATACAGGGTGTATTCCATTTTATAAGCATTTTCAGACGGCGGTAAAGAGTTGTTCACAGGGAGGAGTTCGCGGTGGGGCTGCGACCCTTTTCTATCCGCTGTGGCATCTGGAAGTGGAAGACCTCTTGGTGTTGAAAAACAACAAAGGTGTTGACGAGAATCGGGTGCGGCATTTGGATTATGGCGTGCAGTTCAATAAACTGATGTATCAGCGGATGTTGAAGAACGAGAAGATCACGTTGTTCAGTCCCTCGGATGTACCGGGATTATATGAAACCTTTTTTGCGGATCAAATCGAGTTTGAACGTTTGTATGTTCAGTATGAGAATGATCCGACTATTCGGAAGAAGCAGATCGATGCTCTTGAACTGTTTACGCTCTTTGCGCAGGAGCGTGCCAGCACGGGTCGGATTTATCTGCAAAATGTGGATCATTGCAATACTCATAGTCCGTTTAATCCTTCTTTGGCACCTGTTCGGCAGAGTAATTTGTGCCTTGAGATTGCGCTGCCAACTAAGCCGTTAAGCGATGTGAATGATGCGAGCGGGGAGATTGCGCTTTGCACACTTTCAGCGATTAACTTGGGGGCACTTGAATCGATTGATGATATTGAGGAACTGGCTAATTTAGTGGTGCGGGCGTTGGATAGTTTGCTGGATTATCAGGGCTATCCAATTCCGGCGGCTAAGCATGCCTCATTGAATCGCCGAACGTTGGGTATTGGCGTGATCAATTATGCCTATTATTTAGCGAAAAATGGGGTGCGTTATTCAGATGGTTCGGCCAAATCTCTGACACATCAGACGTTTGAGGCATTGCAGTTTTATTTGATGAAAGCATCGGCTCAGTTGGCAGCAGAGCAGGGTGCTTGTCCGTATTTTAATGAGACGACGTATGCACAAGGAATCATGCCCACAGAGACATATAAGAAGGAGTTGGATGCAGTCTGTAATGAGCCGTTACAATTGGATTGGGATGGATTGCGGGAGCAAATTCGCACGCACGGCATGCGAAACTCCACTTTGACGGCATTGATGCCATCGGAGACTTCTTCTCAAATTTCGAATGCGACCAACGGCATCGAGCCACCGCGTGGACTCATCAGTGTTAAAGCGAGTAAAGATGGCATCTTGAAACAGGTGGTTCCGGAGATGGAACGCTTGAAAGATCATTATGAATTACTTTGGGATCTTCCGAACAACTCTGGATATTTAGAATTAGTGGCAATTATGCAGAAGTTTGTGGACCAAACGATTTCGGCGAACACCAACTATGACCCTTCCAAATATCCAGAAGGTAAGGTGCCTGTTCGTGAGATTATTAAAGACATCCTAAAGGCTTATAGCTTGGGTGTAAAAACACTTTACTACCACAATACCCGTGACGGAGCATCTGATAGTCATGAAGATTTAGGGGGTTGTGAAGGTGGAGCATGCAAGATTTAACCGGTTGATACGAACAAAACGACTTAAGGAGACTCAATTATGAACTTTTCAACTTTTAGGCAAGAGCAAACAGATACCCTTACTGAACCGATGTTTATGGGAAATAGCGTTAATGTAGCGCGATATGACCAACAGCGGCATCCGATTTTTGAGAGCATTATTGAAAAGCAACTTTCATTTTTCTGGCGACCAGAAGAGATTGATGTTTCCAAAGATAGAGCTGACTGGCAGTCGCTAACAGAATGCGAAAAACATATTTTTATTTCAAATCTGAAGTATCAAACCTTACTGGATTCAGTTGCTGCTCGAAGTGTGAATGTTTGTCTTTTACCTTTAGTTTCGCTACCGGAGTTGGAAACATGGATTGAGACATGGGCATTTTCTGAAACCATCCATTCTCGTTCATATACTCATATTATTCGGAATTTATTTTCTAATCCAGGAGAGGTTTTTGATGACATTGTTTTGAATAAAAATATCATCGAAAGAGCCGCGGATATTTCAAAATATTTTGATGAGATCATCATGATGTCACATATCTTCAATATTCAAGGGGAAGGGACTTATGAGATCGACGGACGTCAAGTGGAGGTTAGTCCGCGGAATATAAAGCGGCGACTATACATGGCAATCTGTGCGATAAACGCACTTGAGGCGATACGTTTTTATGTTTCTTTTGCATGTTCTTTTGCGTTTGCGGAGCGGGAGTTATTAGAAGGAAATTCAAAGATCATTAGATTAATTGCGCGAGATGAGGCACTACATCTTACTGGAACTCAACACATGTTAAATTTATGGGCTGATGGTCGAGATGATCCTGAAATGGCTGAAGTTGCTAAAGAAATGCATGAAGAAGGTAGAGAACTTTTTATGGACGTAGTTGAACAAGAAAAAGCGTGGGCGGATTATCTTTTTAAAGATGGATCGATGATTGGAATGAATGCTGCGATTTTGAAGCAGTATGTCGAGTATGTTGCTAATCAGCGCTTAACTGCAATCGGCTATGAGGCTCCGTTTGATATTAAAACTAATCCTTTGCCATGGATGAATTCTTATCTTGTAAGTGACAATGTCCAAGTTGCACCACAGGAAGCTGAAATATCTTCATACTTGGTTGGTCAGGTTGACGCATCTGTTGACAGCAGTGACTTCGCTGATATGGAGCTATAAGGAGAGGCCAATGGGGCACCGTATCTATGTGGACGAACAGTTAACACCTGCTGAGTTTGACGAGACGGTAGATTACAATATTCTTTCAGCACTTGATCGGGCTAAGATTGAAAGTGATAGCCATTGCCGGGCTGGATTTTGCGGAACCTGTCGGGTGACATTATTACGTGGACAAGTCAGCTATCCGGGTGGAGTGCCACTTGGATATGTGCGGGAAGGCGAGATTCTCCCATGTTGTTGCGTGCCTACTTCCGATATCGAGATACGGACTTACTAGTTATTCGGCTTAGTCAATCTAACGTAGATGAGATAATAACGCGAACTGTTTAGATGGTGAGATATTGACAAGCGTTTTCAGGGGATTACTCGACAGTTAGAAGGCTTTATGTTGGGATGTCAGAAGAAAGGTAAGGTACATGAAAGTTTTATTGGTAGGCGATATTGTGGGACGACCGGGGCGTAATGCATTTACACAGATAGTTGGGCAGATGCGGGATGCGGGTGAGGTGGATTTTGTGATCGCGAATGGCGAAAATTCGGCAGCAGGTCGCGGACCAACACCGGAGATGACTCAGGCAATATTGGCATCAGGTGCAGACGTGATTATTTTGGGAGACCATACGTGGGATAGTAAGGAGATGGTGGCGGGAATCGATTTAGAAGAACGGGTAATTCGCCCTGCAAATTTCCCGAAAGAGGCGCCAGGTCGAGGATGGGTTCGGGTGGAGACACCGGAGGGTCCGTTGGTGGTAATGCAGTTGATTGGACGAGTTTTTATGCAGCCACATCAGGCGTGTCCGTTTACGACGGCGGATCGGATGTTGAAAGGAGAACTAGCGAACGATCGGGCGATTTTTGTGGATATTCATGCGGAGGCGACGTCAGAGAAGATGGCGTTTGGGCGTTATCTAGATGGTAGAGTGACTTCGGTCACGGGCACCCATACTCATTGCCAGACGTCAGATGCGCGATTGTTTCCGAAGGGGACGGCGTTTATGACGGATCTGGGGATGACGGGACCACAGGATTCGGTGTTGGGTCGTGAGGTGGAGCCGGTGGTAGCGAAATTTATTACTGGGCTGCCACATCGGTTTGATGTGGCGTCGGGAGATCCTGCCTTAGAGGGTGCGTTACTAGATGTGGATATGACGACGGGTCGGGCGCGGTCGATCGAGGCGTTACGGGTGTATACGGAAGCGAATTAGTGATGTCGGAGCGGCGACGTATCGTAAGCGTTAGCGAGTTGAATCTAGAGGCT
>DOEU01000115.1:5414-9802 GCA_003532555.1 Verrucomicrobiota bacterium
GAGGCTCGGCGGGTGCTGGAGCAAGGATTGGGCGAGCTGTGGGTTTCTGGGGAGCTTTCTCGGGTGACGTTGCACACAAGCGGTCATTGGTATTTTACGTTAAAGGATCCGCAGGCTGCGGTGAGC
Source organism: Verrucomicrobiota bacterium (assembly GCA_003532555.1). Lineage (GTDB taxonomy): Bacteria > Verrucomicrobiota > Kiritimatiellia > Kiritimatiellales > Pontiellaceae > Pontiella. The sequence goes on from DOEU01000115.1 coordinate 5,541, forward strand.
TGTGCGATGTTTGCGCGGGAAAATGCGTCGGTGGATTTTGTTCCTGAGGAGGGGATGAAGGTGGAGCTGTTGGGTCGGGCTTCGTTGTATGAGGCATCGGGTCGATATCAGTTGATTGTTTCGGAGATGGAGGCATCGGGTCGGGGTGATTTGCAGAAGCAGTTTGAGGCGTTGAAGGCGAAGTTGGCTGCGGAGGGATTGTTTGATGAGATGCGGAAGAAACCATTGCCGAAGGTTCCGCAGCGAATTGGGTTAGTTACATCGTCTACGGGGGCAGCGGTGCGTGATTTGGTGGAGGTATTGACACGGCGGTTTCCCCATCTTGAAATTCTATTGGCACCGGTACCGGTTCAGGGGGAGGGTTCTGCTCGGCGGATTGCGGCGGCGATTGAGTATTTGAATCAGCGGCAGGAACTGGATTTGCTGATTGTGGGACGGGGCGGCGGGAGTCTGGAAGATTTATGGGCATTTAATGAGGAGGTTGTGGCACGGGCTATTACGGCTTCAGAGTTGCCGGTGATTTCGGCGGTGGGGCATGAGATTGATTTTACGATTGCAGATTTTGTGGCGGATGTGCGGGCACCCACGCCGTCGGCGGCGGCGGAGTTAGCGGTACCGGAGGAGGCAGATCTGACACGGATGTTAGGCGCAGAGCAGCGGCGGTTGGTGGCTGCGTTACGAGATATGATGCAGCGCTTGCAAATTCGGTTTGAGCGCTTGGCAGATCATCCTGTATTTCGGGAACCGGCTCAGGCGGTTAAGCTTTATAGGCAAGATGTGAAACAGTTGAAACGGCAGTTGGCGGTGGTACTGGTGGAAGCTCAACGGGCGAGGGCGGAGCGAGTCTCGCAGGCCGGATTACGTGGTGGTCATACATTGGAACGCTCGTTGCAACAAATGCAGCAACGGGTAGACGAAGCGGGACTACGCTTGCGTCATGGATGCGACGTGCAGCGTCGAGATCGCCGACGGCGGATGGAGCATGTCGAGCGTCAGTTGGTATTATTAAATCCATTAGCAGTTTTGAGTCGTGGTTATAGTTTGACGATGCGGGGGGATGGTTCGGTAATGCGTTCGGTGGCGGAGGCCAAGGTAGGTGAGGCAATTACAACGCAGCTGGAAGATGGTCAAATGATTTCAAGTGTGAAAGAGTTTAAGAATAGAGCAGGAGAAGAAGATGGTTAATAAAAAAGAGTCGTTTGAAGAGGCGTTAAAACGGTTGGAAACGTTGGTGGAGCAGATGGAGAGTGGAGAACTTAGTTTGGAGGCGATGATTACACATTTTGAGGAGGGTTCTGCACTGGTAGAGCGGTGTTCAAAGCAGTTGACTGAAGTGGAGCAGAAGATTGAAAAGTTGGTGAAGCGGGGTGATTCCTTAGAGAGAGCGCCGTTTGATGCGGAGGCATAGAGGATGAGTAGAAATAGGTGGTTGATCTGTTTCATGGGGATCATGTTCTTGCTGGCGCTTCTTTCGTCAGGATTACTTCTATCGAAAATATGGAAGGATTCAAATCGAGGTAATTCGGCACATCAGTTTAGCACTGCAATTGCGGATGCAGTAGCGGATGTGATGCCTTCGGTAGTAGTGATTCGTACGGAAAAAATTAATTATCGGATTCAGCGTGATTTTTTTGGGGTAACGTATCGGATTCCGGAGCAGCTAGCTGGTCAGGGTTCGGGAGTGGTAGTAGATGATTTAGGCCATATTGTGACAAGTTGGCACGTGATTGAGGGCGCGCGAACAGGTGAAGTGGTTTTGGATGATGGCACAAAACTGCCGGTGGCTTTGGTGGGCTATTGTGAAGCAACCGATTTAGCGGTGTTGCGCATTCAATCAGAAGGGTTGCTTTTGCGACCGGCGCAGTTTGGTGATTCAGACCAGGTGCGAGTCGGGGAGGTAGTAATTGCGATTGGTTCTCCGTTTAGTTTGCAGAGTTCTGTAACGGTGGGGCATGTGAGCCAGAAGGGTCGGCAGGTACAGATGTTGCCGTATGAGGATTTTATTCAAACGGATGCAGCGATCAATGAAGGCAATAGCGGCGGGCCCTTGATTAATGTTGAGGGGCATGTGATTGGGATTAATACGGCTAAAAAAACTGATGATCAGGAGCGGGGGATAGGAATTGCTTTTGCAGTTCCAGTGAATCTTGTACAGGCGGTTGTGAATTCAATTATTGAGACTGGGAAGCATAATTGGCCTTGGTTGGGAATTTCGTTTTCAGCGCTTAATGTGCAGATGCAGGAGGAATTGAAGGCGGGTACTCCGGTGATAATTGGGCAAGTTTGGAATCAGACTTCTGCGTCGCGAGCAGGACTACAACCGGGTTGGGGCGTGGTGGAAATTGATGATGTTTCTATTAATTCTTTACGGGACATTGAGCGCGTGGTTTACAGCAAGCGAGTGGGAGACCGGGTGACACTAGTTCTTCAGATGGGGCAACAACAACAACGAGTGGAACTTGAATTGGAAGCATTCCCTGGAATGGTGAATTGATGGCACGTGCAGGTATGAATAGCCGATTGATAGCGGCACAAATTTTAGCGGACTGGTTGGAGAATGGAGATTTTCCAGAGCGGCGGTTAGCGAGCTTGAAGCGAGATCGGGGATTTGTGATGGAGCTAGTACATGGATCGCTTCGTCAACAGGCAGTGATGGTTTGGCTGGAGAAAAGATGGGTAAAGAGAACTCCGAGTGTATTAACACGTGGTATCCTACACGTAGGATTTTATCAGCTTCTTTTTTTAGATGAAGTTGAAGTATATGCGGCGATCAATGAGTGTGTGGAGGGGGCAAAGTGTCAGCCGAATGGATTGGGTGCAGCGAAGTTGGTGAATGGAGTTTTAAGGCGGTGTGATAGGGAGCGAGCGGCGGTTCAGGATGCGCTGGCGAAGGAACCAGAGTCAATTCGATTTTCGCATCCAGCGGACTTGTTAACAGGTTGGAATGCGGCCTATGGTGTAGAGCAGACTCGTGCATTGGCAGCATGGAATAACTGCCCGGCAGAGACGATTTTACGGGTCGAGCAGTCGCGAGTGGAGGTGGATTCGTTTATCGATGCGTTGCGGATTATGAATATTGAGCCGTTGTTGCATCCCTCGTCGGAGCGGGAGGTTTTTTTAGTCTTACCGCGGGGTGTATCGGTGGCGTCGTTGCCAGGCTATGAGGAGGGGTGGTTTGCAGTACAAGATCCTGCGACAGCTCTTTCGGTTGATTTGTTGGCGCCGCGAGGAGGTGAGCAGGTTTTAGATGCATGTGCCGCGCCAGGTGGAAAAACGATTTTGATGGCAAGTCGAATGCAGCAAGCGGGGGACGGCATAGTGGCAATGGAGTTACATGAGGATCGACTCCCGAAGTTGGAAGTAAATTTACGGAGGCTGGGATTTGAGGGTGTGGAAATTGTTCAAGGCGATGCACGGACGCCTCAGGAAGTCTTGGGAGATCGAGATTTTGATGCAATCTTATTGGATGTACCGTGTAGTAATAGTGGCGTATTACGGCGGCGGTCGGATGCACGCTGGCGCATTGATATAGATCGACTTAAGACGTTGAACATATTACAGTTTGAAATTCTTACGGCGTGTGCAATGCGGTTACGATCTGGTGGACGCTTGGTTTATAGTACCTGTTCGCTAGAGGCGTGTGAGAATGAAGTCTTGGTAAGTCAATGGGTGGCGGCGCATCCAGATTTTAAGCTAGACCGGGAGGTGAAGGCATTTCCTCCTGAGGCGCAAACAGATGGTGCTTTTGCAGCATTGATTCGTCGACGTTAAGCAATTGGCTTTTTTTGCTGACTGGGTTGGTTTATCTTCTTGGTTATGAATTTCAAAGAGGATCTAAATGAGGAGCAGTATGCAGCAGTAACGGCTCCGGATGGGCCTGCACTGGTAGTGGCGGCAGCGGGAACGGGCAAAACGCGTACGTTGATCTATCGATTGGCATGGCTGGTAACAGAGCGTGGCGTAGAACCTTGGGAAGTGTTGTTGCTGACGTTTACCAATAAGGCGGCACAAGAGATGTTGTCGCGAGCAGAAGAGTTAGTCCAGCGGCAGTTTAACAGTGGTTTTAGCGGGACATTTCATTCGTTTGCCAATCGATTACTTCGTCAACATGCAGATCGGTTGGGGTTCGGGAAAGATTTTTCAATCTTGGATTCGGATGACTCGAAGAAATTGATGCGTAACTGTGCTGATGAATTAGGTATGGATAAGAAGATGTTTCCGAAGCCGGATGTATTATTGAGTGTTTCTGGTGTCGTAAGCGG